>CAYXTZ010000014.1:0-16207 GCA_964468535.1 uncultured Sulfurovum sp. | reverse complement strand
ATTAGGAAGAATTAGGAAAAGCATGAGTAATCAAAAATTAGAACAAATAAAAACAGCGGGTTTTATACTTAAGCCTAATGACCCAGAAATACGTGTACTTTATGAACGTATCAAGATGCAATTTGAAAATAAAGGCATTACGGTGCTTCTTGCGGAACGTTCAGCAGAGATGATAGGTCTTCAGGGTATGGCTTTTGGTGAAATGTGCCAAGCATCTGACTTTTTGGTCTCTTTGGGTGGTGATGGAACATTACTCTCTTTAGTGCGTAACTCTTATGCTTACAAAAAACCAGTTGTTGGCATAAATGCTGGTAATTTAGGTTTTTTAGCAGATGTCACGATAAATGATGTAGAAGCATTTTTGGGACAGTTATTTTCTGATGAATATCGCATCGATGACCGCCTCATGATTGCAGGACATATTAAAAAGAAAAATGGTGATAAAAAAGAATTTTTTGCCTTTAACGATGTGGTAATCACCTCTCCTAAACCTTCCAAAATGGTACAAATAAATGCTTCTATACTGGGTGAACGCTTTAATTCATACCGAGGAGATGGGGTCATCATCTCTACTCCTACAGGCTCAACTGCCTATAACTTAGCAGCTGGTGGTCCTGTACTGTATCCCTTAACTCAGGCATTTATTATCACGCCTGTTTTGGCACATTCACTAGGAAACCAACGTCCTTTGGTAGTACCTGCAGACTTTAGCATAGAGTTTGATGCAGAACAGTATGAAGCCATAGCGACCATAGATGGTCAAGAAGTGTATGATTTGCTTGAAGGAGATGTGCTTTACATAGAAGGTGCACAAATAGGTGCAAAACTTTTACACAGAAAAGAGCGTAATTATTTTTCAGTGTTGAGAGAAAAATTACACTGGGGAGACAAGCTTTGATAGAACGTTTGTATCTGAGAAATCTTGTTACTTTTTCTGAAGTAGAGCTTGAGTTTAGTAAAGGTCTTGTGGTCTTCACTGGTCCATCTGGAGCAGGGAAGTCTGTACTTATGTCTGCCATACTCTCTAGTTTTGGACACAGCACACAAGGTACTGCAGACCTCTGTGAAGTTTCACTTAAAAAACCTTTTGCTCTTAAAAGTGAACTTTATCAACTAGAAGACGACATAACAATAAAGACTCTTAAAAAAGAAAAATTACGTTACTTTATTGAAGGGCAAAATGTTTCTAAAAAGTCTTTGTATGAGATGTTTTCTCCCTATGTGCAATATCTATCGGTACGTGACAAAAGTAGTTTTGAGTCTGCTAAGCTCATCTCACTCTTGGACAACTCACTACTTTCACATGATAAAAGTTTCAACAAACTTTTAAAAGAGTATAAAAAACGCTATGCCAACTACAAAATAAAAGCCCGTGAACTTAGCAAAATAAAAGAAGACGAAGCAAAGCTTTCAGAACTCATAGAATATGCCAGTTATGAAGTGGATAAAATAGAGAAAATAAATCCTATCCTAAATGAAGACGAAGAACTTTTACAGGTCAAAAAACAACTTTCCCGTATAGACAAAATAAAAGCTTCTCTTGGCAGTGCCATGAATATTTTTTCTGCTGAATTGGCTGTGGAAGAGGTATATAAACTACTAGATAAAGATGCTTCTATTTTTACGGATGCCATGAACCAAGTACGTGCAGACTTTGAAGAAACAGAACACTTGGCAAGTGAACTCAAAGAAATGGATGTGGAACAAATACTTAACAGGCTCTCTGATATTACTGCTCTCCAACAGCGTTATGGTTCTATAGAAGAGGCCTTACGCTATAAAGATTCTAAGAAAAAAGAATTAGCAGGATACAAAAATATAGAGCAAGACAAAAGCATGCTAGAGGGTTTTTTAAGTATGGAGTATGTAGAGATTTCTACACTTGCTAGACAGATTTCAACTGCACGAAAAAAAGAAGCGAAACTACTGGAGGTTGTTTTAGAAGGTTACTTAAAAACCCTTAAGCTCCCCGCACTTACATTTATGTTTGAAACACAAGATATAACAGAAAATGCTGCGGATATAGTAGATATAGAGCTTGGGGGGTCCAAGACCAATACACTCAGTGGTGGTGAATTTAACCGTGTACGTCTCGCACTCATGGCTTCAACCATACAAGAGAAACAAAGAGCTGGTGTACTCATACTAGATGAAATAGATGCAAATGTAAGTGGTGATGAATCTATAGCTATTGCAGAGATGATAAAGAAGCTTTCCTCTGTGTACCAAATATTTGCTATCTCTCACCAGCCCCACTTATCTGCTCAATCCAACCAACACATTGTTGTGACCAAAGATGTACATAGCAGTCAAGTCGTACAGCTAAGTGAAGAAGGTCGCATTCATGAAATAGCCCGCATCATAGCAGGGGAAAAACCCACAAAAGAAGCGATGGAGTTTGCAAAAAAATTAAGAAATTAAATAGTGCTTTGCTTAAATTATCGGCAAGATATAAACATCTCTATTTTTTGCTATAATAAATTAAAAAATTAGGTTTCACCATGATAGTAGATACACATTGCCATTTAGACGATGATAGATATAGGGATGATATAGATATCGTTTTAAAATCTGCCAAAGACAAAGGTGTAGAAAAATTTATTATCCCTGGTGCTGACCCTGAAACACTTCTGCGTGCAGTGGAACTCTCTGAAAAGTATGAAGGTATTTATTTCTCTGTGGGAGTGCATCCTTATGATGCAAAAAATTATGACAGAGCTTACTTAGAACAATTTGTCGCCCATCCTAAATGCGTTGCTATAGGTGAATGTGGACTAGATTATTTTCGTTTACCTGAGAGTAGCGATGAAATAGAAACAGAGAAAGCCTTACAAAAAGAGGTGTTTTTAGACCAAGTACTTTGGGCTAAAGAACTCAAAAAGCCCCTCATCATTCATGTACGTGAATCAAGTGCAGACTGTTTAGATATTTTAGATACCTATGCAGGAAAAGAAGGTGGAGTATTGCACTGCTATAATGCTGACGAATCTCTACTAAAACTTGCAAATAAAAACTTCTATTATGGCATAGGTGGTGTACTTACATTTAAAAATGCTAAAAAGCTCATCAACGTATACCCTAAAATTCCACAAGATAAACTACTCATAGAAACAGATGCACCGTACTTAACGCCACACCCATATAGAGGTCAAAGAAATGAACCTAGTTACACAGCACTTATTGCTGAAAAAATGAGCGAACTATCTAAAATAAAAAGTACAGATATCGCAAAAATTAGTACCCAAAATGCTCATAGACTTTTTAGGTTTGAATCCTAAATATGTACTACTTTTATAAGCTTCTATTTTTGTATTGTCTTAGCACAATTACACTATTTTCACTAACTCTTGAAGATAAATATCCGAGTTATTCTTATGTATTTAATGAGTTTGATGTAGATGTGTCTTATATACATGATGAAGAGTTTGTAAATTTTGTGGGAGAAAGAGAGCGGGGCTTAAAAAAGTTTTATAAGCGTTCATTATCCAGGGGGGAAGAACTTCTGCCGATGATGCAGGGATTACTTATGGAGAATGATGTGAGTGATTTATTTATCTATCTTTCCATGATAGAGTCAGGTTTTTCTACCGACATCGTATCTCCAAAAAAAGCTGTAGGTTTATGGCAGTTTATGCCGGCAACAGCTAGACAATATAACTTAAACGTCTGCAAAAATTATGATGAACGCTGTGATCCCTCCAGTGCAACATCTGCTGCTATGAGATACCTCAATAAACTACATAAACAATTTGGCAAATGGTACCTTGCTGCTATGGCATATAATTGTGGGGAAGGATGTATGCAACGTGCTATAAAAAAAGCAGGGACAGATGATTTAAGTATCTTGACCAATAATCAAGCAAAATATTTACCCAAAGAGACACGAGACTATATTAAAAAAATTCTACTAGTCGCGATGATTGGTGAAAGTAGTATTTTAGGGTTTGATGAAAGCATAGAAAATGATACAGGACTGATAGAAGTAGAGGTTGAAAATAGCACCTCTATCTCTGCAATTGCAAAGCTAATCAAAATGGATGTTGAAAAACTTTTATCACTAAATACTGTTTATAAAAATGGTGTTTTTCCAAAACATAAAACCTACCATAAGATACTGATACCTATTGAAAAAGTATATGCTTTTTATTTACGCTATGAAATGCCAATAATCCAAGAAAAAGTTTCTAAATCTCACATACTTACACACCAAGTTAAAATGGGTGAAACATTGCAAAGTGTTGCGAAACTTTATGATGCAGATAAAGATGAAATTCGAGTTGTAAACCATTTAGAATATCCTTTTCTTCAGCTAGAAAGTATGTTAGTCATTCCAGTATCCAAGACAATATTTGAAAAAATATCCGAATAGACAAGTATTTTATGTTAAAGTTATGTATATACTAACAAGGGGAAGCA
Organism: uncultured Sulfurovum sp.; assembly: GCA_964468535.1. Classification (GTDB taxonomy): domain Bacteria; phylum Campylobacterota; class Campylobacteria; order Campylobacterales; family Sulfurovaceae; genus Sulfurovum. Next base: position 11,791 of record CAYXTZ010000014.1, on the reverse strand, counting down.
ATGTTGTATCAAAGACCATTTAAACTATTAATTACCTTTATGCCTCTAATCATTTTAATATTTATGAGTGCATATTTTGCAAAAAAGCATTGGAATGAGTATCAAATAAACAATGCGTTACAGCATACATTGGAGAATATAGAGCTTTTACAAACTTACGAAAATACTGTGCTAAATGAGTCATTATGTAATTTCTTATCAGTAGAATCTTCTGAAGACTCTAAGAATATTTCTAGTAAATGCAAAGAAGACAACAAGGAGAGTGCTGCTTTAAAAACAATAATACATAAACGTAGTGAGAACCTAGAGCATTGGACCAATAAAATCACAAAAATAAAAGAAAATTCTTCCCAATACAAACTATCAAATTTTGAAAAAATATTAGGAAGCAGTGAAGTTGTATCAAGTGTCAAATCATATCTAGATAAAGTTGAATACAAAACAGACATTATAGAAGAAAGGGAACTTCTCCAAAGCTATGGATTACTTTCCAATATACTATATGCTATAAAATTAGAAAATTTACTTGTCAGCTATTATCTTAGTAAAAAAACAGCTATACCTACATCAAACATCATCTTTTGGGATAAAATCATTGAAGCCTCTTATCTCACAAATTTTAAAGACAAGAAAAATATTTCTTCTATAAAAGACAAACTTCTCAACATTACAGAAAATAAAAAACTTCAAACAACTTTAAGTAAGATTGATGATATGCGTATTGATATCCTTACAGGAAAGATGCATAAAAGTACAGAGGGAAGTCAATGGATACAAGCACTAGAAAAAAAATCTAACACCCTCAAAGAAATGACATCTATTATCTCAAAAGAACTTTATTTAAGAGTGAAAAAACATACTGAGGCAGCAGTCACACAGTTTATACTTTATCTCTCTATATTCTGTTTAAGTATTTTTGCACTGATATACCTTTATATACAAAGTAGAAAAAATCTCATTAGGAGCCAAGCACTGGTGACCTTAGTAAATCAAATTCAAGCACTAGACTCCTACAGCAATACAAAATCAAGTGAACTGCAAAAAGACTTAGATGAAGCAAAAGATGAAAAAGACATCTATGCTTACATTTACGAGTATTTTAAACTTTTAAATCAGAAATATAATCATTCCAAACAGAAAGAACAAGCAAAAAGTCACTTTCTTTCTACCTTGTCACATGAAATACGTACACCTCTCAATGGTATCATAGGTTTTTCTAAACTCTTAAAAGATATAGGTGTGACACAAGATCAAGAGGAATTTTTATCTTTAATAGAAGGTTCTTCTAAAAATCTGATAGCTATCGTCAATGATGTATTGGATCTTTCAAAAATAAATGCAGATAAAATGGAAATTGAAAACATTTCATTTAATATCTTTGAAACTGTAGAATCAACTGTGGCAACCTTTACACAGCAGGCCGTACAAAAAGACATTGAGTTAGGTGTATTTATAGATCCATTTCTCTCACATCATTTTTTAGGTGATGCAACTAAATTGTCTCAAATACTAACAAACCTCATCAGTAATGCAGTGAAATTTACAAACCCTTATGGGAAGATAAATATTTTTATCCAATCTCTACATGATGACGATAATGAAAATGAAGCTGAAATTAAATTTGCTGTCTCTGATGATGGTATTGGACTATCAGAAGAACAAATTAAAAATATTTTCAATCCATTTATGCAAGCAACAAAGAGTACAAGTAGCCAATATGGTGGTACAGGACTTGGCTTAGCCATATCAGGTAAAATGGTTGAACTTATGGGAGGAAAATTAGAAGTAACAAGCAAGGAGGAAAAAGGTGCAAGTTTTTTCTTTACACTTAAACTAGACAAAGACAAACATAAAACATTTCAACCCTACCCTCTTTTTGGAAATGTATCTATTGGACTTGCCCTTCCTGCTAAAAGCATAAAGCGTCAATTAGACTATAATCTTAAAACTTACATCCAATATTTAAAGGCTGAGTTTTCTTTATATTATTATGAAGATTTATTTGAAAGTAAAAGTTCTATAGACTTACCTGATGTCATGGTCTTTGACCATCATTATGTAAGGCTTGAGGGGGAACTTGAACAATGTTCTTCCTTGGCATGTAAAACAGTACTTTTAACAAATGGAAGTCTGCATTCACGCATTAATCCAAGTAGGCATAACTTTGATGATATTATCTTTACCCCTATTAGCCTACCTAAAAGTATTCGTATTCTTGAAAATGCACAAAAAGAAGAAGCAAAAGTCCATAGTCTGCCACCTAAGACACTTGATAATATCGAATCCTTTATCGGGCTACATGTACTTGTAGTAGATGACAATTTAATTAATAGAAAACTTCTTAATATCATTTTAGAAAAATATGGCATAAAAGTTACCTTAGCTTGTGATGGTAAAGAAGCATTTGAAAAATATAAAGAAAATGCTTGTGATATTATATTTATGGATATACAAATGCCTGTCATGGACGGAATTGAATCCACCCACAGTATACTAGCCTATGAAAAAGAACACGACTTAACACATGTACCTATCATTGCATTAACTGCTAATGTAGGAACAGAGGACAAAGAATACTATATCTCTGAAGGCATGGATGATTATGCCACAAAACCAGTGGAAGTTGATGCCTTAAAATTGATTATATCTAAACACTGTGGTGTTAGTTTAGCAAACGAAGATACAGAAAATAGACAAGATTAAACAATGCATATATTAAAAAAAAATCTATCTCATATTTTTACAGTAGTTTCCCTCTTATTTTTTAGTACATTTTTTGCTGGATGTTCTCAAAAAAAAGAATTTGTAGCTAAGCCAAATGCTACAAAATATACTAGTGCTGCTAGACATAAAGCTACGATGCGATCTTATAGGGTACTAGGTAAACGATACTACCCAAGCTATGTTGAAGTAGGTCAAGTGATGAATGGGATTGCATCGTGGTATGGACCTAATTTCCATGGTAAACTTACAAGCAATGGTGAGGTCTACGATATGCATGCACGTACAGCAGCACATAAAACATGGCCAATGGATACTATGGTGCGTGTAAATAATCTTCAAACTGGGAAAAGTACCATTGTACGGATTAATGATAGGGGTCCCTTTGTAAAAGGTCGTATTATTGACTGTTCATATAAAGCAGGCAAAGAAATAGGTTTAGACAGAATGGGTATAGCAAAAGTCTCCATTGAAGTCCTTGGTTTTACGGGGAAAATCGAATCAAGTAACAGAATTTCACAAAATAAAAAAGCACAAAAACCTACACGTATTTTACTCTCTAACTTCGGCATACAAGTAGGGGCTTTTAGACAGCATGCTGGTGCAAAAACCATTAAGCATAGCTATATGGGTAGATATTCACGCTATAATCCCATTATAAAACATTCTAGTATGGATGGCACCCTACTCTACAGAGTATGGCTAATGGGCTTTGGCTCAGAACAAGAAGCACGTGACTTCATAAGAAACCACAACCTTAGAGGTGCATTTATAGTTAGAAATTAGGGAATGATATGATAGAAGTAAGCAGAGAAACAAAAGAGACTCAAATATCGGTTAAATTAAATCTTTACGGGACAGGTCAAGCGCATATAAGTACAGGTGTCGGATTTTACGACCATATGCTAGAGGCATTTACTAAACATGCCCATATAGACCTAGAAGTTCATTGCAAAGGTGATACTCACATTGATGACCACCATACAGTCGAAGATGTAGCCATAGTCATAGGTCAAGCATTACGTAAAGCTATTTACCCAGTACAAAGCATAGAACGTTTTGGAAATGCAACCGTGGTCATGGACGAAGCAAGCATTACCTGTGATATAGACCTTTCAAATCGTGGCTTCCTTGTATTTGAACTTCCTATTGGTGGCAAGGTAGGTGATTTTGATGTAGAACTCGTTGAAGAGTTTTTTAAAGCATTTGCCTTTAACCTCCCTTTGACACTACACCTCATTTATAACCGTGGCAAAAACAAGCATCACATCATTGAAGGAGCATTTAAAGCCCTAGCTGTTGCCCTTCGACGTGCAGTCACTGTCAATGAAAATGCAGGTATACCAAGTACAAAAGGTGTATTATGAGTATAGAGTTAATCGTACTTGATGTTGATGGAACGATGACAGATTCTCGCATAACATACAGTGAAAATGGGGATGAAATAAAATCTTTTAACGTAAAAGATGGTCTAGCTATAACCTCATGGAGAAAACTTGGGAAACAAGTAGCTATCATCACAGGAAGAAGCTCCAAAATAGTGGAAAGACGTGCAAAAGAGCTACATATAGAGCATTTCTACCAAGGCATACACAACAAAAAAGAGGTTTTGGAAGAGCTACTTAAAAAACTTAATCTAAACATGGAAAATGTAGCTGCTATCGGTGATGACCTCAATGACTTAAGTATGCTAAAAGCAGCAAAAATATCTTTTGTTCCTCGTGACTCCAGTGCCTATATAGATAGGATTGCCACAGTGATACTAAATAAAAAAGGTGGGGATGGTGCAGTAAGGGAGATGATAGAAAATCTTATTATCAAAGAAGGCTTAGAAGAGAAGTACTTAAGCTTATGGGAGTGAGAATTGAACTGATATTGTTTATTGCCACACTTACTATCATAGGTGGATCATTAACTATAAAACTTAATGATCGTACTGATGAAAAAGAGAGTTTTACAAAAGAATTAGAATTTACAAATACAACATTTACTGAAGTAGATACCATAAAGTTGAGAAGTAAAGCATATGGTTTCTATGGTGTATATGAAGAAGGTATATTGACCATAGATGATGTACGCTACCAAACTGAAACCATAAAATATTTAGTAGCCAATAGGGGTATATTTATGGGAGATAGCATCTACCTTGAAGGGGATGTCGCACTAGACGATAGTGATGGATATAAGTACACAACACAACAAGCAGAGTATAATCAAAAAACTGAGATATTAAATCTCACAGCACCCTTCGTAGCACTTCGAGATAAAAATATCATAAAAGGTGATACCTTTACCTATGATACACGAAAAAAAGAAGCATACGGTACTATAATTGATGCCGTAATTTATACGATTAAAAAGTAAAGTATTGCTATAATACTTTACTTAAATAATATAAAAGGTTCCGTATTGAAAATTCTTAAAATCACATTCTTCTTATTGTTTACACAAATTCTATTCGCAGAAAAGGTGGAGATAACATCAGACTCGATGAATGCTGTTAACCTTAAGAAAGAAGTACATTTCATAGGTAATGCAAAAGTAAAACAACTTAAAGATTGGATCCATGCAGATAAGATTATTGTCCACCTTACTGAAGAGAACCAAGCTAAAATGTATGAAGCGATAGGCAATGTTACTTTTGAATTTCAAAATGAAAATGCACATTATCTTGGAAGTTCAAAACAACTAAGATATTATCCTCTAAAATCTCTTTATGTACTTACGGGTAGTGCTAATGTAGATGACAAACTAAATAAACGTACAGTCAAAGGTGATGAAATTACTGTAGATATGCTTACGGGAAATAGTAAAGTTAGTGGCTCAAAGAAGAAACCTGTAAAATTCACTTTTGACATGGAAAAGAAAAAATGATTCCTCGTATTGTGGAGGCAAACTTTATCAAATCAGCACAGAGTATTGCAGACTCTTTAGCAGAAGATATGAGTGAAGTTGTTTTTTTGGGACGCTCCAATGTAGGAAAAAGTTCAACACTTAATGGACTAACCCAAAGGAAAAACTTAGCAAAATCTTCTGCCACTCCAGGTAAAACACAGCTTATAAACTTTTTTGAAACACGATATCTCTACAATGAGCAGAGCTATCCTGTACGTTTTGTTGATTTACCAGGATTTGGATATGCAAAAGTTTCTAAAACACTTAAAGAAGTATGGCAAAAAAACCTAGTTGAATTTATACAATATCGTGTTTCCATTCGTCTTTTTATACATCTTCGTGATGCACGTCACCCTCATACGAAAATAGATAATGATGTAGAATCTTATATTTCTGACTTTATACGTCCTGACCAAAAATATTTAACAGTATTTACCAAAATAGATAAACTTAACCAAAAAGAACGCAACAAACTTAAACGTGAATTTCCAGGTTCCATTACGATTTCAAATCTGAAAAAAAATGGACATGACCGTGTGCATCAAACTATTTTGCATACTATTTTTGATGTAGAAGATATACGTCAAAAACCTCTTGAAGATAAAATATGATAGAGCTTATTAAAGCAACGCTCTCTGATATACCACATATGCAGGCTTTAGTAACAACAGAAGTCAAAGATGGGATTATTTTAAACCGTACAGAAGATGAAGTAGCAAGCAACATACGCTCTTATGTATTGGTAAAAGATGATGGAAAACTTGTAGGATATACTGCCTTACATATTCATTCAAAAAGAGTTGCAGAGATACGAAGTCTCATTGTTGATGAAAATTATCGTAGTCAAAACCTAGGCAAACGTATGGTTCAATTTGCCCTTGACGAAGCCAAAACTTTAGGTGTCGAAGAAGAAGTGCTGGTATTAACTTACTTACCACAGTTTTTCGAAAAACTACAATTTCAAGAGATTTCCAAAGAAAGTATCCCTGAGCATAAAATATGGGCTGACTGCATTAAATGTATTCATTTCCCTATTTGTAACGAAGTAGCCCTTGTCTACAAATTATCATAATAGGCACAAATAACATGATACAAACAACAAAAGTGAAACACAATACACTCTTGTATCTCCTCATAACATTTTTTATACTTTTCTACCCTATGTTTATCTCCATTTATGTCTTTTTACCCTTATTTATAGGTGCTATGTCCTATATACTCCTACAAGGACTAGAGAAGAAAAAACCTCTCTATATTTTGATTGCAAGTATCTTCCTCATTAACCTAGAAATAAACCTCTCTTTACCGCTTTTCCTCTCTATCATCACTACATTACTTTTTTATGTAACACTCTACCCTTCACTCATGCATTTTAGGCGTTGCAAACTCTGCAAAGCACTCATCTCGGTACTTGTGTTAGATTTTTTATATTTAGCTGCACTTTTTACATTTGATTTTATTTTCCAAATAGACAGTATTACTTTAGACAGTATTTTACTCTATTCACTTGTGGTAGATTTACTGGTGGTGGTCTTACTATGAAGTATAAATTCATCATTCTTGTATTTATCCTCTTTTGGGTAGTCATGATTACTAGGCTATATCATGTGAGTATCAAATCAAATTTCTACTATGAGGGCTTAGCAAAAGAAAATATAGAAAGAAAACAATTTATAAAACCTGTTCGTGGTGAGATAAGTGATACGCATGGCAACCTACTTGCCATGAATCAAATAGGATTTTCACTCTCTATAGCACCTCATCTAAAAAGCACAAGCAAAAAACTTCATGATGTCATAGATAAGCTCATGCAAACATTCCCCGATCTTAACAAAACTGTGATGCTTAAGGTCTATAAAAAACATAATTCACCTTATAATCACAAATATATCAAAGTTGTGGACTTTATACACTACGCAAAAATGATGGGTGCTTATCCTAAACTCTCGCTGCTTGGAAATCTGAAAATTGAAGCTGAAACAAAACGTTACTATCCCTATGGCAAGTATGCTGCTCATGTAGTTGGGTACACAGGACGTTCAAATAAAAATGAAAATGAAAAAGATACGATTGTAGATATTATAGGTAAGATTGGGAAAAGTGGACTTGAACGCTACTATAACACAATACTTCAAGGGGAACTAGGCTATGAAGTATCTAAAGTAACTGCCACAAATAGAGCCATAGACATCTTAGATAGAGAATTACCAAAAGACAATAAAAATATAAAGTTAAACATTGATATTGGTCTACAAAAAATGATTTATGAACGTTTTATTGGACAGGCTGGTGTTGCTATAGTCATGCGTACTAATGGTGAACTTCTCTCTGCTGTCTCCCATCCATCATACGACCCAAACCTTTTTGTTGGAGGCATCAGTTCAAAAGACTGGAAAGCTTTGCAATTAGACTTAGCACACCCTTTTACAAATAAATTTATACATGGTACATACCCTCCAGGGTCAGCCATAAAAATGGGTATGGCACTGGCATTTTCTAAAGCATTACCCAATGTATTGGATAGTTCAGAATACTGTTCAGGACATATTACCCTAGGCTCTAGCAAACATAAATTTAGATGTTGGTCGCGCTGGGGACATGGTACAGTTGGACTCAGACGTGCTATCCGTGAGAGTTGTGATGTGTATTTCTATAATAAAAGTTTAAAAGTAGGCATAGATGCCATGGCAAAAAACCTTCTTACTTTTGGGCTAGGCGTAAAAACAGGTATAGATTTACCCAAAGAATATGCTGGCATATTACCTAACAAAACATGGAAAAGAAAACGATTTAATCAGCCATGGTACAAAGGTGAAACTGTTATTTCAGCGATTGGGCAAGGATATAACCTTGCCACACCTTTGCAAATAGCACGGCATACGGGGATGCTTGCTACTTCTTATTTGGCTGTTCCCCGCCTTGCAAACATCATAGATGGTAATGATGTAAACACAAGTCTAAAAAAAGTAAACCTTGATTCTTATTATTTAAATGAAATCCGTCAAGGCATGTATGAGGTTTGCAATACCCCTAGAGGAACAGCATTTAAAGCCTTAAGTAATCTTCCTATAGTCGTTGCAGGTAAAACTGGTACTTCTCAAGTAACATCCATTCCTCAGTCCACTAAAGTACGACTAAAAGAATCTGAACTGGCCTATTATCATCGTTCTCATGCATGGATAACAACATATGCACCCTACAACAATCCAAAGTATATTGTTACAGTACTTGTAGAGCATGGGGGACATGGTGGAAGTGTAGCTGGCCCCATAGCTGCTGATATCTACAAATGGCTCTATGCAAATGGTTATTTTGAAGAAAAAAGTATATCTTCTGAGATGACAGACAACAATGCTTCCCTCTTGTCATCTAGTATACCTCACTAATGCGACTCACGCATAAATTCTAAGCATTGATTTCCCCATCAGCACTCCATTATTTTTCATCAGATATAATATAGGGAATATCTAACAACAACTTAACCAAGGAATACACATGAAGAATCTAACACTAACCCCAATAAAAATAAGCCTACTTATAACAGTACTTTTTACACAACTAGCTTTTGCTAAAACAGCACAAGATATAGACAAAGAAGTAGATATCGCTATTGAAGCCTTTAAAAAAGAGGTGCCAGGTGCTGCAAATTTCCTCCCAAAAGTAAAAGGGTACCTTGTTTTTCCTTCTGTAATTAAAGCAGGTCTTGTAGTAGGAGGGAAATATGGCCAAGGTGCATTACGTGTCAATGGCAAAACAAAACATTATTATGATATGACAGCAGCCTCCATAGGTTTGCAGGCTGGAGCACAAAAGTACTCTATGGTTATTGCATTTATCTATGAGTCTGCACTAAACAACTTTATAAACAGTAATGGATGGGAAGCAGGAGTAAACGGAAGCATCACGGTCTCAGACTGGGGGAAAAGTAAAGACATCTCCTCTATGAGTTTTGAGAAACCAATTGTCGCTTTTATTTATGCGGAAGAAGGTCTCATGGCTGCTATCAATGTGACAGGCACTAAGTTTAGAAGAATCGCACCATTATCTAACTAACTGTTCTCTTATGCTACAATGCATAAATAAATTTTAACTAAGGAAAAATGATGAAAAAATATAATTTTCTAACACTTGTACTTGTAATGCTTTTAGCATTTACTTCAACAACTATGGCAAAATCTGCTGAGAGTATTGACAAAGATGCCAATGAGGCTATCAACATGTTTATCGCTGAGAACAAAGGTGGAGATGCATTCCTCGTAAAAGCAAAAGCATTTCTAATATTTCCAGACATCAAAGAAGCTGGTATGTTTATAGGTGGTAAGTATGGTGAGGGTGTACTAAGAGTACAACGAACTACAAAAGCATACTACAGCATCAAATCTGCCTCTGTAGGTATGCAAATGGGTGTACAGCAATATGCTATGATTATTGCATTTACATCTGATGCTGCTCTAAACAAATTTTTACTTGATGATGACTGGAAAACAGATGTAGATGGTAAAATTGCTATGGCTGAGTGGAACTCAAAAGAAGAACTGGACGATATTGACTTTGATGACGATATGGTAGCTTTTGTATTTGATTCTAAAGGCATGATGGGTAGCTTTACCATGGAAGGTACAAAATTCGAAAGAATTAAACCAGACTAGTCATCCTGCTTATGAGATAAGCTTTCTAAAGTTTATCTTATCCTCTCACTCCATAAATACACCAAAAATTTACATCTTAAACATTGATATGTATCACTATTTTATATTTATATTATGTTATACTTTATTATCTACAACTAATTAAAGGATAATAAATGAAAACATTAAAATATATATCTCAACTACTTCTCGTGCTTTTTGCACTTACAAACCCTGCGCTTGCTGATGACTCTGCACGTGAGATTGACAGTGACTCAAATGGGGCTCTCTCTGTCTTTTTTGCTGAGGTCAATGGTGGTGAAAAATATTTAGAAAAAGCAAAAGGATATGTTGTCTTTCCTGATGTAAAAGAAGCAGGGTTTTTTGTAGGAGGCAAATATGGAGAAGGTGCATTACGTGTAGATGGTGCAACAAAGGGATATTACAGTATCACATCAGCATCTATGGGTTTTCAAATGGGCATGCAAACCTATTCACTCATCATTGTATTTACTTCAGATGCTGCCTTAAAGAAATTTATGAATGATGATGACTGGGACACAGATATTGACTTTAACATAGCCATGGCTGACTGGAATAACGATGAAGAGCTAGATGACGTAGATTTTGGTTCAAATATGGTTGGTTTTGTATTTGATTCAACTGGTATGATGGGTAATTTTTCTATGGAAGGTACAAGATTTGAAAGAATCACACCTGATTAATATTAAAAAATAGAGAGGTTAGTTAAACCTCTCTTTATACGAACATTTCTGACAAAGCTCCTCAACTGCCATTCCTTCTTTAAATCCATCTATCATTGCTATAGTACGAGTATCACCTAAGATGTCTTCTAAGCTACTCTCATGCAAGTCTCCTAGTTCTATAACACCATCACAGTCCAAGCAACAGGGTACAACTTTTCCAGAAGCTAAGATGGCAATATGTGACTGTAGACCTTGACATGTACCCTGTCCATAGTTTTCATTTTTAAGTGAAGGCCATTCAAAGTAATTATCAAAGTGTACAAGTATTTTAGATGCTAAGCGTATAGACCTTGGACGCTCTTTATAGATAGTTGCTAAAGACAAAGAGGTATCAAAGGCTTTAGATAGCTTAGAAAAGAGCATGTCATTAAAACTATGCTCACTCATCACCTCATCCAAGTTCCATACACGTAAGTTAATAAAGAGTTCTTCTTCTCTTTGTAGTTTAGCATCACATAGTGCCAACACTGGTGTAATGTACTGCCCAAAAGAAAGAGAGGTATCATTTTTATTAAAACTATTGAGAGAAATATTTATCTGCTTTACACAGGGGTGAAAAAGTGTCTCGTAGCTGTGTTTTTTTAAGAAATATCCAGAAGTAGTAAGCATCGCTTTTAATCCATACTTGTGAATGATGTCTAAATATTCATGTAAATTAGATTGCGTTAAAGGGTCACCCACAACATGACAGGCTATCTCTTTGGTATACTTTTTAGCTTGTTTTATGATGGATTCAAAAAAGTCTAAATCCATTTCTTTATTGGGCAACTCTTTTGTAGG
>CAYXTZ010000013.1:0-16664 GCA_964468535.1 uncultured Sulfurovum sp. | reverse complement strand
CCAAAAACAAGACCACTTGTGATAGAAAAGAAAACCATAAGTAGTAGAAATAAAATAGATTTTTGAATGACCTCTTTAGGGCTATGAGTGATTTGTTTTAAATCTACCTCCATGCCTGCTAAAAATAAAAGGTATAGAAATCCAACTTGTGCGATGAGATTAAAGTATTCATTATGTTCTATGAACCCTAGGTAAGCAAATATTGCCCCAAGGATAATTTCCACGGGAGGGATTGGCATACGTAAAAACTTAGCAATGAAAGGACTGCCCCAGATGAGAAGAGACAGTATCAGAATGAGTGTTATATTACTGTCTATCACAGCTTGTTGCTACCTCGTAACCTAAGGTATCGAGCATGATTTTATCAGAACTTGCAGCAATGCCTTTGGTGGTAAGATAGTTACCTATAACCATTGCATTTGCTCCTGCTTCAAACATAAGGTTTTCTTGACCTGTAAAGAGTAGTTCTCGTCCACCTGCTACCATGAGAAGGCTATCTTCACCTAAGAGAGTGCGGGCTTTTTTTATGATATTTACAGCCTCATTAAGCTCAATATTTCTAGTTTTAATGGGCAAGGCAGGGTTAGGATGATAAAAGTTAAGAGGGGTTGATTCTGGAGATAGAGAAGCTATGGAGTCAAGTAAGTCATCTCTGTCTTGTACAGTCTCTCCCATGCCAAAGATACCACCAGAACATAAAGACAGTCCAACAGACTTAACATTTTCGCAGGTCTCGTAACGCTCAGACCAAGCGTGGGTCATGCAAATGTCAGCATAATAACGCTCTGAAGTTTCAAGGTTATGGTTATAGCTGTCTAATCCATGTGCTTTAAGATGCCGAAGCTGTTCCTTATTTGCAGTACCATTACAGGCGATGAGATTTAACCCTTCAACCTCTTTTTTAATGGCTTGTGCAGCTCGGGCTACAAAATCCACCTTTTTATCATCAAGACCTTTTCCTGCAGTTACAAGACAGTAGCCCAATGCACCGTTGGACTTAGCTAGCCTAGCTTCTTCTACGATTTGTGGAATTTTTTTGTAATTATAACGTTCTATATCTGCATGGTATCGTACAGACTGTGTACAAAATTTACAATCTTCTAGGCAAGTACCAGAGAGTATGTTATTGATGGCACATAAAAATATTTGTTTCATTTTCAGATTATAGCAAAACCTTAGAGGATTTAGTTGACGAAATATCATCTCAACTTTGCAAATAAGACTTTGAGCCATTTGATAGATATGAAATATACGCACTCGAAGACATTAGAGGAGAAATCATATTCGTGCTGTAATTCTCATATGTTAGCAATATTTTGATAAAATGAAACAATTAATTTTGAGGAAGTGTTTTGGAACTTTTTGGAACAGATGGTGTACGGGGCAAGGCAGGTAAAAAAGTATCTGCAATGGATGCAATGCGTTTGGCGATGGCTACGGGTATATACTTTAAGCAGTTTGCAAAAACAAAAAAGATTTTAGTAGGCAAAGACACGAGGCGTAGTGGATACATGATAGAAAATGCCATAGTCTCTGGCTTAACAGCAGTGGGGTTTGATGTGATACAGATAGGACCTATGCCAACGCCTGCCATTGCATTTTTAACGGAAAATATGCGTTGTGATGCAGGCATTATGATTTCTGCATCACACAATCCTTATTATGACAATGGTATTAAGTTTTTTGATCATGAGGGAAATAAATTAAACCGCGACAAAGAAGAAGAAATTGAAGCTATTTTTAAGGATGCTGAAGCACTAAGCTTAGCACAGGCAACAGATAAAGATATAGGAAAATCAAAACGTATTGATGACGTGATAGGACGTTATATTGTGCATATAAAAAATTCTTTTCCTAAAGGTGTAACTTTAGCAGGCAAAAGAGTGGTAATCGACTGTGCTAATGGTGCAGGTTATATAGTGGGACCTACTATTTTGCGAGAACTTGGGGCAGATGTAGTGGTCATTGGTGATAAGCCTAATGGGTTTAACATCAACGAGGGCTGTGGTGCAATGCATCCTGAGAATCTTGCAAAAGTAGTATTGGAATCACGTGCTGATATAGGTATTGCCCTTGATGGAGATGCAGATAGGCTAGTGATGGTTGATGAAAAAGGTGAGGTAATTGACGGAGATAAGCTTATGGCAGTTTTGGTTGTACATATGAAAAACCAAGGCACACTCAAAGGTGAAGGCATGGTAGCGACTGTGATGAGCAATGAAGGACTTGGTGAATATCTAGGGACGCAAGGTCTAAGTTTGCATCGTGCAGCAGTAGGAGACAAAAATGTTGTTGCGATGATGCAGAAAAATGCTATGAATTTTGGAGGTGAACAAAGTGGACATGTTGTTTTTTCTGATTATGCTAAAACGGGAGATGGCATCTCTTCGGCACTGCAAGCTTTGGCATATCTTGTCTCAACAGATAAAAAGGCGAGCGAAGTTTTTGACCCTTACACTTCATACCCGCAACTCTTAGTGAACCTTTTAGTAGATGAAAAACGAGATTTTGACTCGATTGAGGGTTTAGAAATACTTAAAAAAGAAGTAGAAGATATGGGAATGAGGCACTTATTTAGGTACTCTGGAACAGAGAATAAAATACGTCTTTTACTTGAAGGTAAAGACGAAAAAATGTTAGAGGTTATGATGGAAAAATGTGAAATATTTTTTAAAGGAGCTTTAGTTTAATGCGTGTTTTTACAGTTTTTTTCTTAGTGATTTTAGGTGTATTTATCATCGACCAAAATATCAAAATGATTTTTGTTGATGGGTACTATAGAGCAGGTGAATGTATAGACCTTGTCTTGTACTATAACAAAGGTGTAGCATTTTCGATGTTTGCAGATTTAGGAGATTACTTAAAGTGGATTCAGCTGGTACTTGTAGCAGTTATATTGTTCGTTATTTTTAAAGAAAGATATCTTTATCGCTATGCCTTCCCTTTAGGACTACTTATAGGTGGAGCTTTGGGTAATGTCTATGACCGTTTTATTCATGAAGGTGTAGTAGACTATGTTGCTTGGCATTGTGGGTTTAATTTTGCGGTGTTTAACCTTGCAGACGTGATGATAAATATTTCTGTAGCGTGGATACTTATAATGGTTTACTTTTTTCCTGAGAAAACTGAGGAAAAATGAGACAGCTCTTCTTTTTTATACTTACTTTTACCTTAATGCATGCAGGAGTAAGTAGTGTTAATATCATGCCCTCTTTTAAAAATAAATCTTTTATGTCCATAAAAATACTTGATCAAAAAAAACTTTCTTATACCCAAATAAAAGGTATAAAATTTGCAGAACTTTCTGATCTAGTCTATGATAAAAAAACACAGATACTTTACTTTGTGAGCGACAAAGGCTTACTTTATTCTTTTAATGCACGCTTCTCAGACAAGATTGATACACTTGTGCCTTTAGAGGCAAAAAAGTTTAAAAATAAAAAAGGTAAACGTTTTAAAAAATGGAAAAGAGACAGTGAGGGGTTGACTTTAGATGGCAAAGGTAGACTGATTGTCTCATTTGAGGGAGAAGCAAAGATAGCCTGGTTTCATAAAAACTCTGCCAAGCAGGGAAACCTTATACAAAAATACAAGCTCCCCAAAGAACTTAAAAATACAAAAAATTATCGTAGTAAAAATAAATCTCTTGAATCTTTGGCTTGGCATCCTAGCTATGGGATATTGACTGCTCCTGAATGGCCTTTGAAGAAATATAATAAAAAGAAGCATACTATTTATGCTTTGTCAGGGAAGAAATGGCACTTTAAAGCTGAGGCAGAAAGGCGTTCTGGATTGGTAGCTATGGAAGTCATGGATGATGGCAATATGTTGGTCATGGAGCGTTCCTACACTGGGATGTTAGACCCTCTGGTCATTACTTTGAAAAAGGTGATGATTGAGGACTGCAAGAAAGGTATGTGCAAGAGTAAAATTATTGCAAAAATGAGTAGCCATAAAGGCTGGGAAGTAGATAATTTTGAAGGACTTGCAAGGGTCGGTAAAAATCGCTATGTGATGATTAGTGATGATGGTGAAAACTTTTTTCAAAGTACCTTGTTGATTTATTTTGAGGTGATGGATGAGTAAAAATAGAAATTATTTTGCCTATGTGCTATTAACTTTTCTTTTACTAGCTATGGTATTTGTAGGTGAAAAAGCATATACTCATGCCATTGCATACGAAGATGCTACAACACAGATGGTAGCTACACAGGTAGTAGAGGAACAGGCAAAATTACAACTCGAAAGGTTTGCTAAAAGTCTTTTTGGAGACTTTATTGAAGATGATTTAGAGGCAAACTATTTGGAGATAAAAGAACAGCAAGAAATGTCCAAAAGTAAGGCAGAAAAATACACACTTTATTTTATGCTTTTACTCTGCGTACTGTTATGCTCCTTTGTTTTTTTAAATTTACGTACATTTGTATTTTTTGGAGCTATTTCCGCGATGATAACTTTATTTTTTGGCTTGGTCTCTCCCATACTTATGGTAACCATCCATCAAGAAGTGGAATATCTAGGTAGCATAGTGCTTTCTTTTGAGTCTAAAGGAGTGATAGGTTCTATCATTGAACTATTTAACAATGGAGATACTGTTGTGGCATGGGTAGTGTTACTTTTCTCTGTACTTATACCAATCTTGAAAGTTTTTTCTTTGTTGTTCGTTACTGTGTTTATGCAGTATATATTTTCCCATAGTATCGTTAAATTTTTTAAATTTATAGGAAAGTGGTCTATGGTAGATGTATTTGTTGTGGCTGTGTTTTTAGTGTATCTAACGACCAATAACAGTGACGTAAGTCGTGCGGAAATTGAAGTGGGTCTTTACTTCTTTTTAGCATACGTGATTGTTGCTATGCTACTGTCTTTTGTTGCAGATAAAATGTTTAAGGACTTAAAAGCTTAAATACACTGCATTTGAGAACTGGATGTCTCCTTCTGTAAAATAGACAAGCCCTCCTGCAAGTATAAGCACTGCAGTCACTGCAAAAACTATCTTCACTATAGAGTAAGGTCTCTCTCCTGCTACTTTTCCAGATTGTGCGTTGATGGCGTAGTTATAGGTTTTGTTTTTCCATTTAAAGGAAGCCGTCCAAAGAGGAAGCAAGATATTTTTATACCTTATATTGTTGTATTGCGGGTTCATGTTGGTGATTTGTTGCTTGTCTCCTCCTATGTCTTGTCTGATGCTACGTTTTATATTTGAAGACATCTTTGCCTTGGCATACTCAAAACCGTTGTCTAGTCCTACGGTGTACTCTTCTGCTTCAAATCCAGCAATATATTTTTCATTAAATGATACAAGTGCAGAAGTGTTCCATGGCTCTAAAGAGTTTAAAATAGCACGCGAGATGGTTTTGCTGGCACCCACGGTTACGTCATCAAAATTTACATAAACAGTACCACTTGTAGGTGTCCAGCGAATGCGAGCTTCTTGTGCACGTATGCGTTGAGACCTTCCATTTCTTGTGACTGTCCTTGTGACTGTTACATAGTACACAACTCCTCTTAGTCCACTGTAAGGTGTCACTGTGTTGCTGTCATATGTCCAGTAGGGCAAGTAGTACCCCACGAGTTTTTGCTTATCGTCCAAGTATTTTTTAAATGCAGTTGGAGCAAACCATCTCGACCCAATCCATTTTTTAAATAACACGAGTGCCTCTGTCTGACCAATACGAAAAGGCACAAGAGATTGAGGGCTAATATCTTGTATAAAATCTATAATGGCAGGAGTAGAGCAAAAAGAGCAGTTTGAAGAAAATGAGTAAGGAGTAAGTGTAAAACTAGCTCCACACTTTTTACAGTGAACTTCTTTTAAAATCTCTTGGTTTTCTTTCTTGTTTAGTTTGACTAGAGCTTCTTTAAAATCATATTCTTTTATGGTATGTGTATCGATATCTATACTTATTTGTGTGTTGCAAAATTCACAAATAAGTGTACCTGTAAGGGGTGAAAATCTTTGAGGAGCCCCACAAGAGGGACAAGTAAAATTGATAGCCGAAAATTTCATCTATGGCAGAGGTGGTGGTATTTGCGTAAAGTGTTTATCTAGCACAGTTTGGGCTTCTGCCCAGTTTTGCATCCCTTGTGTCCAAACAAGTGTTGTTTTGCCCAGACTAGAGTCATCAATATACGCTTGTATTTGCTCTAAAGAAAAAGGACCTTCTTGTTGCTCGTTACGTACGATGTAATATTGAGCAATTTGCTTAGGAAGAGGTGGAGGAGTAGAGATATTGACGTTCATGCTGTTTGCCATTTGTTGCCCCATGGCAAGACCCGCACCCATACCTACCATGTCACTCATAGCTCCACCCTCCGTGTTGCCTAAGGCTTGTCCACTTTGGTACTTAACATGCTCGTCAAGGTTTCCCGTTATCTCTCTGCTTGAACGGGTATCAATAGCCTTTTCAACTTCTTCAGGCAGAGAAATATTTTCTACTAAAATACGCGTAAGTTCCAGTCCATATTCTTTAAACGCTGGAGAGATACGTTCTGTGATGTAAGTCCCAAACTTTGCATAGTTGGCCGCAAGGTCAAGTACTGGAGTGTCATCTTGCCCTAAAATAGTAGCAAATTTACTTAAGATAATATTTGTCAGTTGCCCCTCTATTTCATCTGTAGTAAAGTGTCCATCTGTACCTACTATCTCGTTTAGAAATGTTTTTGCATCTTGTATGCGTATCTCATAGGTACCAAAAGCACGTAATCTCACCATAGAAAACTCAGGGTCTCGTACCATGATGGGGTTTTTTGTCCCCCACTTTAGGTCTATAAAACGTTTGGTATTTAAAAAATAAACCTCAGCCTTAAAGGGAGAGTTAAAGCCATGATCCCAGTGCTGTAGGTCAGTTAAGATAGGGATGTTTCTAGTTTCTAGTTCATAGATGCCAGGCTCTAATATGTCTGCAATAACCCCTTCATTTACAAATACAGCTATTTGGGACTCACGTACGGTGAGTTTTGCAGCATACTTAATGGCATTTCCCTGTCGGTTAAAACGGTAAACCATAGTGTCAGTTGAGTCATCTGTCCATTCAATAACATCAATAAATTGCCCAAATAACCAATCAAATAATCCCATATTATGCCCCTTTTTCTTCTTTTGATACTTCTGCTAATTCTGGCACTTCTGCCGCTTTTGCTTTAACAGCAAGAAGAGCATCTTTGAGTTCTCTTTCTGTTTGTTGTAGTTCTATAAGTGCAAAAGCTCTGGCACTTTTTCCTTCTTCTGCAATACGTAAAGAATCATCAAGTGTGGCAATGAAAGTTTCATTGGCTTTTTTGATACTTTCAATGTCAAAGATACCACGTTCCATTTGTGTCCGTATTTCAGCATTAGCTTCTCTTAGTCCTTCTGCATTTTTCTCTAAAAGCTCGTTAGTAAGGTCGGCTGCATCTTTTACTGCAAGAGCTGTGTCATGGCTTCTAAATATGGTCACTGTTTGAGCCAGTTGGTTTCTCCAAAGAGGTACTGTATTTACCAAAGTGGAGGTGATTTTAGCTATGAGTGATTTGTCATTTTCTTGTATGAGTCTAATGGAAGGTAGTGATTGCATAGTCACTTGACGTGAGAGTCTAAGGTCATGCACACGACGTTCTAGTTCATCTCTAAATCCTCGTATTTCTTTCATCTCCTGTATGACCATCATGTCATCATTGGAGTCTCTTACTTTTGCTTCATATTCTGGAACAGTGTCTTGTTCTAGTTCTTCAAGTTTTGTTTCCCCTGCTTTAATGTATAGTTCTAGGTTTCTAAAGTAGTCTAGGTTTGCATCATAGAGTTTATCTAAAGAGACAATGTCGGTCATAAGTTGACTCTTGTGTTTCTCTAAAGAGTTTGAAATTTTGTCTATTTGGTCCCTTACTGTTTCGTACTCTTGTATGAATTTTACCAATGGCTTGGTGACTCCAAAAAGTTTTTGATACCATGCAAGTTTGATATTTGGATTAAACTCATCCATATCAAAGCCTCGTATGGAGGCTACCATCTCATTTAGTGCGGCTCCCGCTGCCCCTATGTCTTTGTTTTGTACACCATCTATCATGCGGTTAGAGATTTCATCAAGTTTTTCCTGTGCAGAAGAACCAAAGTAGATGATAGATTTTCTGTCTCTTACATCTAGTTCAGCAAGAGCATCTTGCAGTGCAGTGACTTCTTCTTGCATGACTTCAGGCACCTGTGTGCTTTGTTCTTCTATGGCTATCTCTATCATCTCTTTTATTTTTGTTTCCATTTCTTCTCCTAGTTTTTTATTTGTGCTTTTAGTACATCCATGTGTACATCTAAGTCAAACGCATTGTTGTTTTTGAGCCTTTTAAGCTTTTTGTCAAAGGTATTTTCTAGCTCATCCATAAGTGTATGGAGCTTGTCTCTGGTCTTTTTCTCAATAGCTACCTCATCGAGTTCAGTATACGATTTAGTTACCTTTGCCAATCCATCTAAATATACGATAAGAAACTTTCTGGCAACCCTAATGTCTTTTGGGTCACTTTGGAGTGTTTCTATAATTTGCGATGCTTTGTTGGCTGCTTTTGTGAGCTTGGTGTGCAATATATGTTCTTTTATCTGTAGCATATCTTTTTTAATATTTTGAAGTTTTATCTTTGCTTCGTTAAGTGTTTCTAGTGCAAACTCGGACGATATGTCACCAAGGTTTTCTAGCTTATCTTTTTTTGGGTCAAAACCATAAAAAAGATAAAACCCAATAGTGGACATAATGGACAAGAAGAGAGACTCTACTATAAACTGTCCTCCTGCAACATAAGAAGCAAAAAAAGTAGCCAATCCCAAAAGATACCCTGCGAACATTTTATAGGGTAGTTTTGGGGCTTTTGTAAATGTAGTATTGTTATATGTGTATTCTTGTTGGAAACCTTTTTTTGCCAAAGTCAAGACAGCAAGAAAGAGTAAAAAACTCATACCATTTAAAATAAAAGATTTAATTTCAATTTTCACTAGTGCAAGGACAACAGCTATGACAAGTGGTATTAGAAAAATATATAAAAGTCTACCTTTTACAGGGGCAGATGCTTGTGAAAATGTTGGAGCATAAGGTTTTGCTTTAGACATAAACAGACCTAAAAAAGATTGCCAAGTGGATACCACACAGCAAACCCAGCAGACAAGAGCATAAAAATAAGCCCCATTGATTTTTTTAACCTAGGTGAAAACATGTCTCTCTCCTCTTTATGAAATATAACATTATTCTAACATTATTGTGTCAATAGAAAGATAATACCCAAATAACGCTAAATCACCATCTCCACATCATCATGTTCTTCAAAATATTTGAAGATACGGTTTCTTTCTTCTTCATTTCCTACAGAACAGGTAGCATTGTATGTTGTAAATTTTCCTGTTTTTGATTGGTTTCCTATAGAGCAAAGGTGTTTTTTGTTTCCTTCTAATTTCATAATCTCTTTAATGCACTTTTCTAACGCAACTTTGTCTCTGCCTATAATTTTAAAACCCCAGTCTGTAGGGTAGTTTATTTTTGGACGTTCAGGCATATTTTTATCTAAAATTTTCACATGTTCTCCTTCCTATTAAAATCGCCAGAGTTCCCACCTGACTTGTGTTCTAGTTGTACATTTTTTATAAGCATACCTTTATCGATGGCTTTTAGCATATCATAAATAGTAAGTAGTCCTACACTTACCCCAGTAAGAGCTTCCATTTCTACTCCTGTTTGACCGTTTAGTTTTGTGGTCACGGTGAGCTTAAACCCTGGTAACTCAGGCAGTTCTTCTATGTCTGTTTTGACTGATGTTATCATAAGTGGGTGACACATGGGGATGAGCGTTGAGGTTTGTTTTACTGCTTGTATGGCAGCGATAACCGCAGTTTGAAGGACGGGACCTTTTTTTGCAGTATTTGCTACAACAGCGTCAAAAGCAGGCTGTCCTACTTCTATAATGCCTGATGCGGTGGCAATACGTGTTGTTTTTTCTTTGCCGCCAACATCGACCATTTTGGGTTTGTTTTGCTCATCTAAGTGTGTTAAGTTCACTGAATACCTACTTGTTGAATTTTAGAGTATTTTAACATATTAAAGCAAAAAAAGCATAATTGACGCATAAAGTATGTTAATACTTGACTTTATTCATCATTTAAGCTAAAATTATTAAAAATCATAAAGGATACTAATGGTTTATGCATATATGAGGCAGGTACCAAATTTTGACAATCTAGTCTTTCAAAAGAATAATATTATAACATTTTCACATCTGAAGAGTATTGATATAGAACAGGAAGTGATAGAATACTCTACAAAAGATTTACTTATAGATGAACGAAAACAGTTTGAAGATTTTCTTAAGTCTTTAACGGAGGGAAATTATACAATTCTTGTTTCTTCTTTATCTATATTGAGTACAAGAGTGGATGAGTTGGTTAAAATTATTAATTGTATGTTAAGTCACGAAGTAGATTTATGGATATGTGACAAACAGCTACTCATCAATAAAGATAGCCAAATGACAGAAGTGTTCCCTTTGCTTGAGGAGTATAGAAAAAAACCAAAAAGAGAAGTACAAATAGGGCGGCCTAAAGGCAGTAAGTCAAGCTCTAAGTTTGATGTCTATCATGGTGAAATCATGACGATGCTTTCGCAAAAGCAAAGTGTCTCTGCTATCGCACGAGTGTTGGACGTGAGTCGTTCTTCACTAAAAGACTATATTGAGTCCAGAGGATTAAAAAGCTTAGTAGCTAGTCTTGGTGTTAGTGCAGAAGGATTGATTAATAAAGAGATGGACAATATTGTCATGATATGTCCTTTTGAAGCAGATGAAATGAGTAGAAATAAAATATTGGGGTAATTATGGCATCATTATTTCAAATAAAAGTGTCCCTGATGTATGAGTGGCTACAAAATAAACAGGTATTATAAAATACTAGGAGAAAGCATGAGTAGAGTATTGGTACTGGGTGGAGGGTTTGCAGGTGTTGAAGCTGCGATTTATTTACGTAAACAAAAAATAGAAGTCACTTTGGTGAGTGATAGGGATTATTTTTATATTTATCCTACTTCTATTTGGATACCCACAGGAGAGGTGACAAGAGAAGATGTCTCAGTCCCCCTTGATAAGTTAGCTATGAAACATGGTTTTAGACTTATCATAGACCCCGTAGAAGCATTTGATGCAAAGTCTAAACAGGTGGTACTTAAGAGTGGACGTATTTTAGAGGATTATGCCTATGTTGTTCTTGCATTGGGGCAAGATAAGATGCTTCATAAAGGCATGGAGCATACCTTGTCTATTTGTGGCAAACCTGAAGAAGCAGTAGCTCTGTATGAAAAGATAGATACACTTGTTAGTAGAGGAAGTGGGAAGATAGCCATGGGCTTTGGTGCTAACCCCAAAGACAGTTCTGCTGTACGTGGAGGACCAGCTTTTGAAGTACTGTTCAATGTGCATAACTACTTGAAAAAAAGAGGTGTACGTAAAAATTTTGAACTTATCTTTTTTGCACCCATGGAAAAGCCTGGACAAAAGATGGGTGAAAAAGCATTACTCATGATGGATAAAATGTTTAAAATGTTAGATATCAAAAAACAAGTAGGCGTTAAAATCACACAATTTACTGAAGATGGCATAGACTTTGAAGATGGAAGTAAAATCGAGTCTGATTTGACGATGTTTATCTCCGCAGGTACAGGACATAATATATTGAAAAATGCAGGCTTGCCTCTGAGCGATGCAGGCTTTGTTGTAACCAATGCATATAATGAAGTGGAAGGTTTTGAAGGCATTTATACCATAGGCGACTCCGCGTCGCTTATGGGTCCAGAGTGGAGAGCAAAACAAGGGCATGTAGCCGAGGTTATGGCCAAGAATGTCGCCCATAATATTCATGCACATATGCAAAATATAGATTCTAAAAAGAGTTATATGAATCATCTCAATATTTTATGCGTAATGGACACAGGGAATGGTGCTGCTTTTGTATATCGAAGTGAAAAAGGTGGGAAAATGATTCCTATGCCTATTGTGGGGCATTGGATGAAAAAAATATGGGGTTGGTATTGTCATCATTCAAAACTTGGAAAAATCCCTAGAGTTCCAGGTATGTAAGTCAGGATAAAAGTATAATTAAGACTGATTTTATCCTATTTTAGACATAATTCCTTACAAATTAATTTAAGGAAATAAAATGGCAACAGTAACATTTAAAAATGACATCGTATGTAAGCTTGGTGGTACAGAAGTAAACGTAGGTGATACAGCACCTCTAGTAACAGTAGTAAACTGTGACCCAATGCTTCAAGATGAGCAAATAGGGGGAGAAGGTAAAGTGCAACTAGTAATTGCAGTACCTTCACTAGACACGGGTGTTTGTGACGCTGAGACTAGAAGGTTTAACTCTGAAGCAGCTAGCCTTGATGGCGTTGAAGTTATCACAGTATCTATGGACCTTCCATTTGCAGCAGCTAGATGGTGTGGTGCAGCAGGGATTGAGAACCTTAAAGTATGTTCTGACTTTAGAAACAAAGACTTTGCAAACGCGTATGGTGTACTTTTAGCAGATGGTCCTTTAGCAGGTGTTACTGCTAGAGTTATTTTTGTTGTTGGGAAAGATGGTAAAATTTCTTACAAGCAAACAGTACCTGAAATCACAACTGAACCTAACTACGAAGAAGCTATTGCAGCGGCAAAAGCAGCTGTATAGTGTTTAGTCAAAGCCCTTTTGGGTTTTGAAATCATTTTTATCCTCCCTCACAGTATCTTTTTAACGCCTCTTTTTTACATACTTTTTGTTACAATCAATTTATGTATACATATAAACACCTAATGCCATCTCTCTTTTTGTTAGTTATTGCTCTTGTTTTTACAGCTTGCCAACCTAATGTACCTAAAGATAGGTACAGCCTTGAAGCGTGTAAAAAAGAGTTGCTAGAGGCCAAAGACTATGTACAAGATGGGGGGATAGACCGTATTGTAGTGGTTAAAAAAGACAGAAAGATGTATCTTTATAAAGAGGGGAAAGTGCAACAAACTATTCCTGTCTCTTTAGGTAAAAATCCTTTGGGGCATAAGCAGCAAAAAGGAGATTATCGTACACCAGAAGGGGAATATTTTATACATAGAAAACTTTGTTCACCTAAATATTATCGTTCATTGTGCATCTCTTATCCTAGACCTTCAGATAAAGCAAGTGCAGAGGCTAGAGGTGTTAACCCAGGTGGAGATATCACTATCCATGCCCAACCAAAGTGGAATGCAGATGGCAAAGGTGATACATATACTTTAGCAAATAATTGGACACAGGGATGTGTGGCTGTTACTAACGAAACAATGAAAGAACTTTGGTACGCGGTACGTGAAGGTGTACCTGTTACGATACGCTAAAAGTGAGGTCTAAAGGAAGAAAATGGCATTTACACAAAAGCAGATAGATAAATTTAATCGTCAAAAATATATTACAGAGTTAGAAAAAGTGTCTAAAAATCTTTTCCGTATGTTACGAGACGAACATATAAGCTCTAAAGATTTTGTGCTAAAATTTGAAGAACTCAAAAAAAAGTTTGATAAACGAGTACAAATACACCTAGACTCTGAGTATCATCAGCAACTAAAAGAGTACATCGCACGTTTATATCGAGACACATGTTTAAATGATGAATTTACAGATAAAAACTTTGAAGACATAAGAGACGCTGAGATGTCTAATCTTAATCGTCTACAAAAGCTTAAAAATGGAACATCTTATAAAAAAGATAAACATAAGGCAAAACATCAAAATGAAGATTGGGGCTAAGGGTAGCCACAAATATAAATTACCACAAAAGGAAATAAGATGAAGACACAACTATTAATTTTGGGAACACTGGTAGCAGTGCTTTTAAGCTCATGTACAAAACCTGTAACTTATGGGAAGGTAGACAAGACACCATATGCGACAAAAGAATGCATCAAGGAGTTATCACGGGGGGCAGAGCTAAAAGGTCCTGCTATAGATAAACTCGTTGCGTATAAGAAAAAAAGAACGATGTATGCCTATGCCAATGGGAAACTCATGTATGAGTTTCGTTTTTCTTTAGGCAAAGGTGGAGATAAAGGTGACAAGGTAAAAGTTGGTGACTATAGAACACCAGAAGGCTCTTACACTATAGTGCGTAAAAAATGTGATAACAGGCTCTATAAATCGCTAATGATTTCATACCCCGATGCAGCAGATAAAGCACGTGCACGTAAAAGAGGTGTAAATCCAGGAGGATACATTACTATTCATGGGCAGCCTAAATGGAATGCAGATGGCAGAGGAGATGCATTTACACTCTCTAGGGACTGGACAGAGGGATGTTTGGCAGTACCAAATGCAGCGATGGATAAACTTTGGCAAGCAGTAGCAAATGGCGTGAAAATGGATATTCACGCATAATTTAAGATAATATGCTTAATTTAGCTTACTTTGATGTACTTTAGCTTATCATATTGAATAATATTGAATTTTTAAGGAGAAAAGTTATGAAGAAATATATGATTTCATTGGGGTTATTGTTTGCAAGTACATTGGTTATGGCAGGGGGCAATGTTGCAACAAATTTATCTCCCATAGCGGAAGTCTCAGCACAAACATGTAAAGAAAATAAGATTTATATAGAAGGGGATGTGCAGCTTATGTGGCAAGACCAAGCGTATTCAGAATCTGAATACGGTGCATATAAAAGACATAAATCTATAGGAAAAGCAGGCACTCATAGACATGCAAGAGCGTATTGTTCACGTTTAAACTATGCAGGATATGGAGACTGGAGACTTCCCTCATCAGATGAACTCACCCATGTTCATTACAAAAAAGGACAGGTATTTACATACTTTAGAGACAATGACTTTTGGTCATCTACGCCAGCAACTGAAGGCAAATATTATGTTGTTTTCCCTGCAGATACCATAAGATATGCACGCTCACCTAGACAATCTAACTTCGTGAGATGTGTACGTTGTACCGCCAATGACAAATAACACTTTTAGAGGATTTTTACTTCCTCTATGAGTGATACACCACACTCTTTTAAAACCTTCTCTTTAACTAACTCTATCAAATAGTACGCATCTTCAAATGTACCGTTTCCTAGATTGACTAGAAAATTTGCGTGTACATCAGACCATTGCATATTGCCTTTACGAAAACCTTTTAAGCCCACTTTTTCTATGAGCTTACCTGCATAATCACCCTCAGGGTTTTTAAATGCAGAACCAGCAGAGGGTTTATGGGGCTGATTAGAACGTAGGTTAAGCAGTTCCTCAAGTAGTGCTTGTGAAAAACCCTCTTTTTTTTCAAATCTAGCAGCCGTAGCAATGCCATTAAGATGTGCAAAACGGTAACCATGTTCTATGTCGCTTATGGGTATCCAGTATCCATCTATTTTGATACTATGTAAGATATTGAAAACCTCATACTCCTTGACTCCTGCATTCATGGCAAGCATCCCGCCAAGCGTGCCAGGCAGCTTAGAACAAAACTCAAAACCTGAAATGTTGTGTTTTTTTGCGTATGACACCATGCGACCTGTGGTCATAGACGCCCCTATTTCTAAAAAGTCTTCTTCCTTCTCTATATATGCAAAGTCTTTACCGAGCATCATAAGTGGGGGAGGTGTAGGAGAGACAAGTAAATTGTTTGCCCCACCGATGAGGTATCTATCATTGGGAATAACATCATCTTTTTCTATCATCAGCACTTCTGTGGATTGTCCTACTTTGATACTGGAGTATTTGGAGAAGTCTATGGTTTTAGTGTACATTATTTATTCTTTTTGAAAAGGCTAAAATATCTTTATGCAGATAGCCTAATATCTCATTTATTTTAGTTTCAATGTTTTGGAATTCTACTTTATTTACAATTCTTTCATGATGAAAAATTCTATTTCTAAAATTTCGTATATGGTTTATAGTTTGGAAAAGTTCATTACGGTTGATTAATTTTATATCTTTTGATGGAAGGTTTGTGAAAATTTGTCTTAAATTAGCTATTCTCATTTGCCTATCATAAGATGATTTAAAAAGGTTTGCCCAAAAACCAAATGACAATTCTGCTATTAATTTGTCTTTTGTAAGCGTTTCTTTTCTTGATTTTATTTTTTGTTTTGCATCAAATATTTTTGTAAGGTGGTCTTTTTGTAAAAATGATGCTTCATTCACAAGCCAGCCAGCACCATAAAACATTTCAAAGTGCTGATTGATAGCATTTCTTAAAGATACTTCTAGCATAGAGAGAGGAACATAATATTGTTTTGAAAGTAAAAGGTTCTCTTCATATTGAGATAAAGAGTCATATTTTGAAAATCTTTTTTCAGTGATATATCTATGTATTAATAAGCTATCCATAAGCCATATATTCCTTATTTTTTAAAATACTTGAATTATACTACATTTTATAGTATAATATTTATGTAATTCCCTTGTAAGCCTATATCCTTTGAGGTATAGCCGAGGGTATTGAACTTCACAATACAGATAATCCCCCATTTTTTAGCTATTGCGTAAAGCTTCATACTCTTTAGGTATAAGATAATCCTCAGTTTTCATAACCACATCCCACAAACCATGTTCAAACCCTATACTGTATAGTTTATCTAGTGCTTTAAGCTGGAGTTTTGATAGCTCCACAGATTCATCTGAAGCATACATGTCTAGGTACTTTTTGAGCATATCAGAAG
>CAYXTZ010000012.1:0-16758 GCA_964468535.1 uncultured Sulfurovum sp. | reverse complement strand
AGAAGTACTTCCAAGCATCAGAAAAACAGGAAGCTATACATTGGCAGATCCTACACAAATGGCAAATATGATTGAAGAAGTATTTGTAAGAGTATCAAGAGGTGTGTCACTTACGCCGCACAAAAGAAAGCCAGGGACAAAGCTTAATGATGAAGAGAAAGATACTTTAGACAGGCTGGCTAATGACTACTGGGCATATGCTGAGATGGCTAGAGAGATAGGTTGTGACCCTAAGACTGTATCAAGATATTTGAAACAAAAACACAAAGAGAGAGAAGTCTTAGAGGCAGAGGTTGAAGAGCCTTCATTGTTTGATGTAAAAGAGGAGTTTTAGTATGAACCAAATTATAGAGATTAACAATCAAGATGTGACTTTCGAGTCCAATAACAAAACAGTCTTCACAGACTCACTTACTTTAGCAAAAGTGTTTGGGAAAAGACATGATAATGTCATGAGAGATATTGAAAATCTACCCAAAGATGAATTCTCACTACTCAATTTTGAGGAGTCAGATTATAAAAATGAGCGTGGCAAGACCTACAAAATGTATAAAATGACCAAAGATGGGCTTATGATGATAGCCATGGGTTTTACAGGAGATGAAGCATTTGAGTGGAAAGTACAATACATCAATGCTTTTAATCTTTTGTTGGCACAATATTACAACGCCAGCAAAGCAGAGCCTAAAAAACTCAACCCACGTTCTAAAAATGTCCTGCACATAGAAACACTGGCTACTGGGGTGGCTAGCATAGATGGCTTCTTGTACATAAGGGACCTTACTTTGGGGGAGTTTATGGGTTACAAACGTCCACATAGTTTGCGTAAGCTAGTGAGAAACCTCATAAAGAGAAAGGTCATCATAAAACCTTTAGTAAACATAGAGAATTATGCAGAGACTTTTTACCTTAGTGAAGATCAGGTACGGTCGTGTATATATAACTCCATGCAAGACAGAGAGCCGTTACTTAAACGTTTTACCTCAGTCATGAGCGTGAGTTGTGACCTGATGGACGACGAAGACGACATCACAGACAAAGAAGAGTTTATAGATGCCACAACGTATGCTGTAGAAGAGGAGGTTTAGTATGAGAAAGTATCAATATAAACAACTTGTAGAACTTCTATTGAGGGAATGTGATATGAATGATGACCACATTGAAACACTAGAAGAGCAGTGTTCTGAGCTGCAAACCATCGCGCAGACACTAGAAGACAAGCATAAACAGCTCAAAGAGGTTAGGCTTTCTATAGACATTGAACGCAATGACTTGATAAAAGAAAATGACTTGCTGAAAAAACAGTTGGGTCGTAGCGATGCGCCCTAAACACCCACGCTACTACCTAAGTAGCAAGTACTTGCTTCGCCGTATGGCGATGCAGGAGAACCGAGCGCGTGTGCTTGCGTTGGTGGGTTTGGCTTTAGAGCCTTACCGTCAGCGCATCTTACACTTACATAAAAAAGTAGGGAGTCAGACCCACAAACGATAACGCCGAAGCATTATCATTTGAGGTCAGACCCCTACCACTAAAAGGAGGAAGAAATGACAACAACGCAACAAGACATTATACACAGTGCAAATAAACAACTAGCATTTATGGGTGCGATGATATTAGCATGGGACAGCGATGCAGCAGAGATAGGAGGAGATGAGAAAGATGGCATCTTCTATATGATAGAATGTGTCCGCAAAGAGCTTCAAAGCCTTGAAACATAAAACCCTGTTTCACGTGTTTCACTGTTTCACTGCTCTACAAAGCCCCTATTTTAGGGCTTTTGAGTGAAACACTCTTGTGATTCACTGGTTCACACCTTTAGCACGGTTTGTAAAACATATACGGTAAGAATGGGAACAGATTAAGATTAAAGTGTTATACTTTTTGTGTAGGAGCTGGTTGCTCCTAACGGGAGTGTGTAGGACAACGGCTTGGGTGTCGGCTGTCATATGTTCTATAGCCCTGTAACTTTTCGGAGTTACAGGGTTTTTTTTTGGTCTATTTTTACCTAACGGCATATAGATGGTTGGGTTTTGGGGATAGATAATATGGAGCAGTATTATGACAATGGACACCCAAGCAATAGCCTATATGGTTATTGCCATAGCGTATATCGTGTTGGCTTTTAGCCACTAGGCAACGTCAAGCAGAACTTCACCATTTCTGCTTGACAATCACAGGTGTTGTTACCGTATAACCAATCCCCTTCCTTTCCTTCCTTTCTTCCTTACTATAGCATCTATGTGTGATGCTGCAAGTGCTAATGCCCAGAATCTATCGGCGTGACCGTGTTCGTTTTGTTTGGAGTCGTATAAGAATCCTCTGGCACCTGCCTTACGCTTAATGGCGTGAATGTCTGCTATAAGCATGGGGTCGTTAGGTATGCGTATGGTTTTGTCTTCAAAGAGTTTCTTAAGATTTAGTGCCATGGACTCTTTTTGGCTGGCAGTAAAGTGTACGCCTTTAGCTCTTTGCTTGTACTCTTTTACTATGGTCTCTGCCATGTCCATACCGATACCTGTTCTGTCTAGGCGCATTTGTGCTAGAGGGTAGGTATTCATAAAACGTCTTAGATGATCTCTCTGCTCATCGAAGGGAGCTTTTACGAGTATCTCCATACTACAAACATCATAGATGTTGTTCTCTTGTAGTACCATGGCAGCCAAAGCTGAACGGTGGGCAGTACGGCCTATGTCGTAGCCTGAAAAGAGTACTTTTTTGCTGGAGGGCTGGAAGTAGCTTAGATTGTAGTCTACACACTCTTTAATGACCGCTATACTAAAGAGTGAGCTTTCATCGTCTATAAACTGGCACTCATAAGCTGATGCCCAAGTATCTGCATCAAACAAGGCTCTCATGGTCTCTAGGTCAAATACTAGACCATCTGCTATGGCTTTATATATGTCTACTCTAAAACGTGTGAACATAAAGTACTTCGTGACATCTACAATGAGTTCATGAAAGAGTGAATGCTCTTCAAATGCTGTGGACATGATGGTAAAACGTCCTTTAACTGCACCTATGGAAGGAACAAAGGCATGCCATATCTTCTTAGGGTTTTGGTACCAGGCAAACTCATCCATCCAGATGTCACCTGTGAAGCCTTGGACCGTTCTAAAGTTGTTTGCCATGGCTTTGATGATGGCTCCGTTTGCAAGACGCTTTTCATTGTCTTTGTCTGTGCTGAATATTATGCCCATCTTAGCCGCCCAATGCTCTACATAACGCATAAGTATGAGTGCCTGTTCTTCTGAAGCAGATAAAAAGAGCTGATTGCGTCCTGCTACTGCGGCTATGAGTGCATCAAGTGCTGCTACATAAGAAAAGCCTATTTGTCTGGACTTTATGACTAACCTAAACTGGTCTTGACAGCTTAAGAACTCGTGCTGATAACCATACAATTCCCCATACTCTCCAGCTAAGGCTTTACGTCTGAGTTTTCCTGCTTCTTCATGTTTGGCTATGTCTACGATGATGGGCTTGTTACGTGCTAGTATGGCGGTCTTTTGTTTTTTGTCTTGGGTTCGCTCTAGGCGTGAGAGAGAGGCTGTGAGCATAGCTATCTTACGGCTTACTGCGTCGGTGGCTTTGCGCTTGGACAAGATAGAGAGTTGTTTCTTGATGTTGTCTATGGTTCCTGCATCATGTGTGCCACCTGTTTTACGCTTACGCATCCATGAGTGAATGGTGCATTTGTTTACCTTTTCTTCTATGGCTACTTCGGCTACAGGTATGCCTGCATCTACTAGCAGTAAGATGCGTTGCTTCTTCTCTTTCTTAATTGCCATCTACTTGTTCCAACCTATGACAGTTTTGGCTTCTTGTGCAGTAAGTATGCCTGCTTGTACTAGGCCTGTGACTACGTCTGCATCATCTTTGAAAGCTGTGGCATCAAACTCTTTGAGTTTAAGCTCTATGCCGCAAGAAGCAAAGAACTCTTCTATGAGTGCTTTTTTGGGGGCGATAGTGACTTGATTAAACATGTGTAACTGAGAAGTAAGCTCCCCAGCACCACCT
Source organism: uncultured Sulfurovum sp. (assembly GCA_964468535.1). Taxonomy (GTDB): domain Bacteria; phylum Campylobacterota; class Campylobacteria; order Campylobacterales; family Sulfurovaceae; genus Sulfurovum. The sequence goes on along the minus strand of CAYXTZ010000012.1, from coordinate 12,743 downwards.
AAGCTGGAGGCTTCTACTACCCCCACTAAACGTGGTGGTACGCCATGGGCTGCTATGATCTCATCACGTCCAATTTTCTTAAGCTTTTCGTGGCTCATGTCTTCTACCCTGCCTATCTCGTCTATGCGTATTTTGGGCTTGGTCTGCCCATCCCCCTCTCCTGTGGTTAGTATGAGTGTCTTGTGTGCATTTTTGTGTCCACGCAGGTCTTTACGCATAAAGTCACCTATGGCGTTAATTTGCTCATCTGATGGGTCTGAGTCTTCAAATATTATGGCTAACTCAGGCTTGGCACCGTTGCTAAAAAAAGCATCATTATATTCATCTGCCTTGTGTAGCGTAAGGATTTGGGAGATGACCTCAATGTAGTCTGGTTCGCCATAGTAGTCAGACAAAATGCTCTCATACATAAATTGAGCGCCCTCCATGGCTATGTGTTCCACCCCAGAGACCTGAAAGATATTGTGATGCTTGTCTACGCGTGCAGAGTAGGTACTAAGGTTGTAGATGTAAAAGGTTCCAGCTATTTCATCTGATTTTTCAAAAAATGCAGAGCCAAAGGTTTCTGCATTTAGCATAAACTTGTAGAGGAACTTTTTTGGAGTCATACCCTCTGGTAAGAACTTCTCTAAGTTTGTAGACTCTATCTGAGACAAAAGCAATGCTTTTAGCTTAATGGAACGCTTATGGTAGACGTTGTAGGCATACAAGCCACGTAAGGCGTTGAAGTTTAAGTATGGTTCTATAATCTTTTCGTCTTCGTGCAGCATGTCTTCACTTATAGTTGCTTGTTTGCTTCTTGCTGCACCTTTAATAACCAGTGACTTTTTTCTCTTCATAGATCTGCCTTAATTTTTGCTTTTATTTTCTCATAGTTCCCCCGTCTTAAGCAACATATATACTGCCAAAAAGCCACAAAATTCGAGGGCGTAAATGTTCCAGTCTTCGCGACTTAGTTAGGTGTACAGTGTCGCAAAGTTCTTCTATACTTCGCTATCTTTAAAAATGTAGAAGGAGTGAAATTGGCAAATAGAATTGAACTTAGTGATATTGCTATTACGCACATATCTTTAGTAAAGGCAGGGGCAAATGGCAAAGAATTCATTTATAAGTCTACTGCTGTGAGTGCTGGGTATGAAAATATCATTAGCATTAAAAAAACAGACGAGGAACAGGGCGTAGTGTACGGCATTGTCTATGCACCGGAAGAAGTCGACTCACAAGGCGACTTTGCATCTGCTGTTGAAATCAAAAAAGCAGCCTATGCTTTTATGAAATCTCTTAATGCCAAAAATGTAGACGTAGAACATAGCTTTAACAATGAAAATGCTTTTGTCGCCGAATCGTGGATAGTTAAAACAGGAGACAGCATCTTTCCTAATGAACCTGATGGGTCTTGGGCAGTGGCTATACAGCTTGAAAGTGAGGCTCTTAAAAAGTCTGCACGAGAGGGTGAACTACAAGGATTAAGCATGGCAGGACAGGCTACAAAAACAGAAGTAGAAAAAGCAGAGAGCATTGGAGACAGTGCCTTTAAAAACTTCTTTACAACCATGGCAGATATAACAACAGGTGTATGGGTGGAGTTCAGCACATATGTAGAAAAATCAAAAAACAAAGGTGATACAAATATGGCAGAAGTGATGAAGTCTTACGCAGAGATTATGAAAGAAAAGTTGGTTAAAGCCACAAAAGAAGCAGGTGACGCACTAAGCACACAAAATGCAAAAGTAGAGAAGCTTGAAGCATCTGCACAGAAGACAGCAGATACAGTAAAAGCACTTGAAGGTAGTGTTGCGCAGTTGCAAGCAGTAAATAAAGAGCTTGTAGGTAAAAACGAGACACTTGAAAAAACGACAGCCACACAGGCTGAGCAAATTGACGCACTGCAAACACAGACCACAGCGGTAGTAGAAGCAGTGAAAGTGACAAAACAAAAAAGCACTATAAATAAACCAGACATACAAAACGACAAAAAAGGAACACTATGATGCCAGACAATTTTTTAGACCTATCGGAAATCATAAAAGCAGGTGGTATCAATGCTATAGATGTGCAATTAGATGGACAGCTTACGCCTGCCCAAGGCAGAGCCTTCGCCAATGCCATTGTGGACCATTCTAGCTTACTTAAGCGTATCACCGTGGACATTACAGGCAAGCTTACTAAAAAGCGTTCTGCACTAGATGCTGCCAAAGGTGTGCTGGCTCGTCATATCTCTGGTGAGGCTACAGACCCAAGCCGTTATGCAAAACTAGGCGTAGTGGGCGCAACGCTTGACATGACTAGAGCTGTGGTGCTTGAAGCACAAATAAACCAAGAAACCCTGGACGACAATCAAGGTAACAAAGGCTTTGAAGCAGAGCAGCATACGGCATTTACGCAGGTATTTTCTAATGAGATTGTGTATTTGGGAGAAGTTGGCATTGCTGACAGTGTTCTAGCTAACGCTCCTTTTAATCAGCTTGCAAAAGGTTGGGGAATGATAGCAACGGAGTCACTAGAAACAGTTAAAGCTGTTGTCCCATCTGTGCTGAATAACCCACAGCAAACGCTACTTAATGCCTTAGATAAGATTTGCAAAATAGCCCATCGCGATATTCGTACCTCAATGGTTATTTTTATTTCAATAGAAGATCATGAGACTTATATAGATTACATCGCAGAGAAGCATCAAAATACCGCGGTACTGCTTTCTGGTAAGGCGGCAACGTACAAAGGCAGAGAACTCATCATTAGTCAAGATTTGGCCCGGGGGATGTTTACGGCCACACCTTTGAAGAACATGGTATTGGGCTTTGCACGTGCCATTGTTCGTACACGTTGGTATGACCATGATAAGTCTGCACTTAGATATAAGTTCATTGTGCGTCCTGACTACGAATTTGACATCAAGAAGTACGTCACAGTCGTGACAGTGGTCTAGGGGTAGAGCATGACAAGCATAGCAAACATAAGAGAACGACTGCCTATGCAGGAACTCTCTGATGCCGTGCTCTCTACCCACCTTAGGCGTGCCAAGCGTGATTTCAAGGGATATATCTTTGAGGCTGATGATGGGCATTTTGACGAAATAGAGGCTGTGAGCTGTAAGGCTATTTATTATATTTGTCCTTTACTGTGGCAGCATATACAAAACCGTGCTAATGAATACAACGAAACCTTGCAAACATTTGGAGACCTAGAAGTATTTCAACAGTATTGGCTCGACAGAGCAGAGTCCATACCTGTGAGTACAAAAGAAAATGCAGGTAACACTGTGAATACTGGAGGTAGCAAATGGATTGTTGTCTAGGCTTTACTAAAGCAAAAGCGGTCATAGAAGGGATATGTATAAAATATTATCCAAGTGATTATAAGATATTTGTAGCTTCTAGGCAAGCGAGGCAGGGCATTGGCTACTCTGTGCGTTTAGGTGTTGTGGTTAAGCCTGATGTGATGAAGAACACGGAAATGTTTGAAGATTTTACGAAGCTTCATGCACGAAGTGATGTTTGCATAAAAGTCCTAAGCTCTGATATTAACTTTGGAGAGCAGAATTTGGTAGATATATTTGTGTTGGAAATTGAAAGTGAGGTGATATAGTGATTATGGGTTCAGAATGGGTACAAATGGCAAACTGGATATATGCACCATTTGTTGCGACAATGCTGTACTGGGGGATGGATGAAGAAGCTGTGATAGGGTTAAGTATTTTAATCGTGATAGACATGATTACGGGTGTGTGGAAAACCATTGCCCTAGACAAAAAGCCTAGCTCGACACGTTTCGTAAACGGCTTAATATCTAAACTAGTATTACTGATTATACCTTTTGTTTTGGCTGTAGCATCGAAGTCTGTGCATCTGGATTTGTCTATATTCTTGTGGGTTGTTATTAATGCTCTTATACTCTCAGAGATGTACAGTATTTTAGCAAATATCTACACGATTAGAAGCAAAAAAGAAACCGAGGAGTTTGATGTGATGAGCATAATACTTAGAAAGACGCGCAAGTTTATAGACAAGGTGCTGGGAGATGTTTAATTTGTATGGCATAGTTTGGGCAAATCTGCGACGTCATGGACTGGTTGGCGCAGCCGTCTTGTCAATAAGTCTTGTAACATACTATCTTGTTTTGCCACACATGCGTTTGCAAAAAGAGCATATGCGTAGCACGCAACGCATCGTAACGCTCATGCAGGAGAAAAGAGAATTACGTAAGCAACTGACCTCTATGCAGACAAAACACAAGGCCACCATGTTTGCACACAGGTGGTTAAACATAGGGTACATCAATACAAAGGAGACAATAAAAGATGAAAACATTAGTTCCAGTACTGGGCTTAACGTTGGCTCTCTTTTTTAGTGCTTGCTCTCAAAAAAAGATACCAGTGCAGAAAACATTTACAACACAGGCCTGCCCACACTTGCAAACCTTTGATGCACTGCCTTCTTGCAAGCTAAGGGCTAGGCTGATGAGTCAGCAGATTAAAGAATATAACCTAATTTTTGGCAAGAAAGGACAAGGACGATGACAAAAACATTGACAATATACGACAAGAATGGGAACGCCCTAGAAATAGATGCGTCCCTAAAAAACAACTTTGTAGGCAAAGGGTATTTCATAAAAAACCCAATGAACATAGCAAACAAAAAAAAGGAGGCAAGTAATGGGAAATAAGTATGTAAGTGACCGCTCAGCGGTGGAGATAAAAGTGGAAATAAACTCAGGCATGTATGTGGTGCCAAACATCGTACTCCCCTTAGAAAAAGGTGATGGCGTTTGGGAGCCAAGCTATGACAAGGACGAGTCAAACCCTTTTTCTTCACATCATGGCTCCAAAGAGACCACAATTATCACGGCTTTTGCAGCAGTGGACGTAAGCTCTAAAATAAAGCTTCCTTCTAATCATGCGCTGGTGGCAGCGGCTTTCATGGCTTGTGGCGTGAGTGCAACGGTTGCCATAGGAACTGTGTCATATAAATATGATTCAAACAATAAAAGCACGCTGTCGATGAAACAAACATTAGAGCGCAAGTCTGTGTCTGTTTATGGGGCTAGGGCAAACTTTTCACTAAGCTGTGAAGTAGGGCAGGCTGCAGAGCTTTCTTTTAACTTCAAGTCTATGCTTAAAGAAGTGGCACAGCTAGCGCCTCTTGCTATAGACAATATTATACCTTCAGTCCCTAGTTTCGAGAAAGTATACATGACTAAAGATTGTGCTGCATACTTAGTAAATGGGAACACTGCGCATTTCAAAAAGATCAACTTTTCGCTAGGTGCAGAGGTCTCAACACCCAAAGACACTTGTGCAGGTGCTTCCTACACTCAGGACATCAAGCCTGAATTACAGATAACTATGTCTGTCACGCAAGACAATGAAGATGCTTTTGGTGATTTAAAAAGTGGTACGGAGTTTAACTTTGTGATACCGCTCTTTAATATGGCAGGCGTAAAAAAGTGGGAGCTTATAGCCCCTAGGTGTGTGGTCATAGAGCAGAAAACACCAGAAAACGAAAGTCGTTTAGACGTTGACCGCACGTTAGAGTGTAGAAAAGTGCTTGGTGATGATAACTTTGAACTAAGAACGTACACAGCGTAGAGCAACAAAATAAAAGGAGAACAGTATGAAATTAAAAGCAAAAAGAGAGCAGATAAAATTCGACTATGAATTTTTAGACGGAAGCACAAAAGAGTTTATATATTTGGCACAAACAACAGAGCAGGTCGACAACACAGTAGCCATAGATGAGAAAGATACTGCGAAGATCTTACAAACACACAAAGAAACGCTAAGAGCCTGCCTTAGGGGTACAGAAGAGGACATTGATAAAATGCTGTCTGAGCTTACTACAGATGGCAACATGTATGACTTCAAGGGGGAACTTGAAACGGCACTGGGAAAGCAAAAAAAGAAAAAATAGAGCGCGTTATTGCTTATGCTCAACAACTTGTTGACGGAGAGATTCCAAACATAGATGAGAGTCGAGACATAGAAGAGCAGAAATCTTTTTATGCGCGTAAATACGGCATTGTGTTTCTTGAAACGCAGTGGGAAGCATGGCACATACATGTATGGAATAATGCCCTAATATCATCTATGGCGGGGGTACAAATAGATGCCAATGTGGTGTTTGAGTATGCTTTAGATAGCGACATAAACAAGATAGAACTGTTTAGTTTTATAAAAACAATTGAAAGAGGAGTGGTACGTGAACAAAGAACTTAAGATTACGCTACGTGTTGACTCCAAAACAGGTAAACTTAGCGCGGTTTCTAATGAATTTTCAAAGCTAGACACACAAGTGACCAAGACACACAACTCTATAGATGGGCTCAAAGGTGCATTGGCAGCTATGGGTGGGCTGGCATCCCTAGTCATACTCTCAAGATATGCAGACACTTTTACCCGTATCAACAATAAGATAGCACTTGTTGCCCAGTCCGAAGAAGCTCTAGTTGAAACGCGTCAAAAGCTGTTGAATATAGCTAACGAAACAGGAGCTGCAACAGAGAGTACTGTCGAATTGTATACACGTATGCACCAAGCCACAGAACAATTAAACTATTCACAAACGCAACTACTGGGCATCACGTCTTCCATTTCCAAAGCCTTAACTATATCTGGAGGCTCTGCACAATCAGCAGAGGCGGCACTGCTACAGTTATCACAAGGTTTTGCAAGTGGAACATTAAGAGGGCAGGAGTTAAACTCTGTGATGGAACAAGCACCTAGGCTGGCTAGAGCTATTGCAGACGGCTTAAAAATACCCTATGGGGATCTTAGAAAAGTAGCCGAGCAGGGTGGTTTAACGACCGTGAAAGTCATGGAGGCACTGGAAAGTCAGTCTAACACGATAGCCCTAGAATTTGCCAAGACAAAAGTGACAATATCTTCTTCTTTTGTTGTGTTAAAAAACAGCATCACAGAAGTAGTGGGTGTGATAGACAAGTCTTTTGGGGCTAGTTCTGCTGTGAGTGCTAATATTGTATCTCTAGGCGAAGCGTTAAAAAATAACATAGGCATCATAAGCACGGTTGCTAAACAAGTAGTCGTATTGGGGCTGGCGTATGCCACAGTTAAGGCACTTAGTATGGCTAAGATGTTTTTAGGACAAAGTATTGCGGGTGGCACACTTGCAAACACTTTTAGGCTTATGACATCTTCTTCTGTGGGTCTTGCCATAGGTATCTCAAGGATGGGTGCCTCACTCAAAACATTGGCGCTATCATTTGCTCCCATGGCTGCCATAATAGTATTATATGAAACATGGAGCTATTTCGCTGGAGAGGTAGCCAAAAAAGAAGCTGAAGTGACGCGGATATTGGGCTTTAAAAATAAAGCACTACGCTCACTTACATCTGCCCAGGCCCTACACAGTTTAACGAGTCTCAAACAAGAGTTACAAACTAGAAGGGAGACAACGCAAGAGCTTAGTCTACAGCTTAGGATAGCTCGTGGTAGACGTCGTGTAACAAATGATAAAACCATAGCGATACAAGCCCAATTGGATGGGCATATTCAAAACACCAATGCAGTAAAAGAGCAGATTGCCCTCTTACAAAGTGTAGTCAATGGTACTTACATGGCAGTAGATGCTACTGTAGATGCAGCGAACACTGCTGCTGCTTTAGCAGATGAGCTGTCAAGATCTAAAAATGAAGCAATAGCATTGGCGCAGGCACTAGGAGCTACCCAGTTAGCCATAGGAAAGCAAGTATTAAGAGCCAAAGCATTGGCAGGAGAATTAACAAAAAGACAAGAGATAACACTAGGCTTTAAGTTAGATAAAGAATCATTTGCAGTAGCTACACAAGTCTTAAGAGACAAGATGAACGAAGCAATTAAAACAAAGGACAGCAAAGCTATAGATAAGATTACACAAGACTTTGCAAAGTTAGCCTTGGCTGAGATAAGTGCTCAAAATAATTTAACCCAAACGCTTGAAAATTTAGAAAAAAGAAAGATCAAGACAGTAAAAAAGTCAAACAGGGCTAAAATAGCGTCCGTAAAAAGATATGCCACTGTGCAGACGGGGATAAATAGAAACATGATTCACGAAGCCAAAAGTGTAGCACGCACATTACAAGAAGCCCAAGCGTTCAATAGAGAATTTACAATAACTTCCCCCAGTATAGTAGGGGAGTTCTTTAACCCTTATACAACGCTTATACAAGCACAAAGAGAATATTTCGTCAATTTACAACGAGAGGGGATTACCCAAAAACAACAAAATAAAATCCATGCAAAACACACAGCCGATAGGATGAAAGGTTATGCAGGACTAACCAATGGTGCTAGAAATTTCTTTGATGCAGGAACTAAAGGTTATCGGTCACTGGACGCGGCTCAAAGAGTGTTACAGGCATTTGAATTTGCATGGTTTATGAAAAAAGAAGTGCTACAAAATGTAGGTCTATTATCTAAACTTACAGGCATAGGCACGGAAACTGCCGCGGTAATAGCGTCTGAAACCAAAAAAGGTGTAGTCATAGGAGCTAATGCCATAGCTTCACAAGCACAGGGCGAGCCACATACTGCGTGGGCTAGAATGGCGGCGATGGCCGCAGCAATAACAGCCTTAGGTATTGCAGTAGGTGGCGGAGGTGGCGGAGCTGTGAGCGAAGCCCAAAAAAAAGAAGCTACTGGGAGAAGTGACTTTAGCGACTCCTCATACAAAGATATGAGTGGAATGTTTAAAGATATTATGCAACCTCACTTGACAGTTAGTAAAACTATGAGTAGACACTTAGAGAGCATGGATAACAACTTTTTGCTTATTTCTAGGTCTATTATGCAAAGAGCTGGGGGTTCAGGCATTGACCTTAGTGGTGCAAGCTATAACGCCGTAAGTAAAGAAAGTGCTTTAGGTTTTTCTTCAAGTTCACGTGAATTATTAGGTACGGGGCTTGATTTGTCAGGTACTATGGGTAATTTTTCTGCCCAAGGTTATGTTTCAGAACTCATCAAGGAAAGTTCATGGTGGGGGCTTTCTTCTAGTGAGAGTACTTCTACCCAAAACATACAGTTACCTAGTCATATACAAAGTGTTTTTTCTCAAATATTAAATGATGGAATGGCTCAAGTTGTTACAGCTAGTGCATCTTTGGGTTTTGATGCGGATCACATTAGCCAAACTCTTGCGAATTATCAAATAGATATAGGCAAAATCAACTTAGATGGATTGTCACAAAGTGAAGCACAAGAAAGAATATCTGCTGTTTTTTCAGAGATATTTTCAGGGGCAGTTTCACAACTTAGTGGCATCAATGAAGTAGTAGAAAAATATGCCCAATCGGGAGAAGAGAGCATTGCTACACTTGCGAGGGTGGCAGTTTCACATGAATATGTTCAGGCAGAAATGCGATTAATGGGGCAAGGGTTAGGAGACCTACATGCTAGTATGGCTATGGTAAATGGAGCAGGTGGCATAAGAGAATTACAAGAATCAATCGCTTCTTACCAGTCTATTTTTTACAGCGAAATAGAACAAAGTGGTATGGGTATTGCACGGATAAGTACACAATTTGCAAACCTAGGCGTAGTTATGCCTAAAACCAATGAGGGTTTTAGAGATCTCTTAGAAAGCCTAGACACAAGCACAGAAGCAGGAGCTAGACTTTATGGGGAGCTTATGGGACTAGGAAGTGCCTTTGATAGTACTGTAGGTGCAGTACGAAGAACTATCTCTAGTCTTAGGGAAGCACAAAGTGCATACCAAACCCAAATACCCATTACAAGTAGTCAAATTTATGAGAATATCTCAGATTTTGCAAATATAGGGAATGACACTATCTCTTCTCAAATAAGCTCATGGGCTTCTGCACAAATAGCCACGGCAAACAAACAAGCACAAGCACAAGCACAAGCGAGACAAGCACGCACGACTGCAAGAAATAAAGATATCGCTGCAAACAATAGTCTAAGAAGCACCATCCTATCTTTAAGAGATACAGTATATACAAGTTTTAGGGGATTACAAGATTTTAGCGTGGAAGCTTTGCAAAATAATCTTGTAGATGCAGTGAATAACAAGGAATATAAAAAAATTGGCTCTGCTTTTAATTCTTACACTTCAAGCTTAAAAGACTCATCGGGGAGCAGAGAGGTATTTCTAAGAGGATTGGCAGAAGCAAATGCTTTAGTACAGGGGATAGATGCACCGGCTCTTCAAGCATCTATTGCAACTTCATCTGCAAGCACTTCTGCCAGTGCTTCACGCATAGCCGAAATTAACAGGCAAGCCTATGAAAAGTATGAATGGCTTATTTTGCAAAACGAGGCTATTATCACTCAAAATGATAACTCACAGCTCATCAATGAAGAACAAGCAATTCTGGCAAATGATGCAGCAGTGCGTTTTCAAAATGAAAATATTAGTTTAGCAAAAGAAAACATTAGTTTAGCAAAAGACAATAACAAGCTAGTGACTAGGCTTATCAGAGTAACAGAGGGTTTAGCCTCTGCACAAAGAGAGATTACAAGAAATGATGCAGAACGATTAACAATTGAAGCGGAAATGAGAGCATGATAGCAATACCTAATAAAACAATAAATATAACTTCTTCTACAATCACTGAGGGTGACGCCACTCATATAGAATGGATAATAGGAATATATGCACTTAACTCTACAGTTAAAATAACAATGCATTTAAACAAATACATAGGGAAAATATATCAATCAGTAGTAGCCAATAATAACAACTTCCCACTTGATACTAACAGTAAATGGGTGCAAATAGACATATTAGAATATAATGAAGCAAGAACATACAATAGTGGGGATAGCGTGTCTGTATTGTCCAAGCATAATACTTATTTGTCTATGGAAGATAACAATGTCAGCAACCCTTTAGCATTAGATAGCAAATGGCAGTACATAGGTAAAACAAATGCCCATAGTTTTACAGATTTATATTTTACCACAGTAAGCACAGTAATTAATCAAGATTTGGTGCTAGAGTTTACGTGTCATAAATGTGATTATATAGCATTATTTGGTGTGTTTGCAGGAGCGGTCACGATTGAAGAACTTAATGCAAACAGAACTGTAATTACTACCAAAACTGCACAACTAATAGACACACGTTCTATTGTGGATTTTGCATCATATTTGCAGTTTGAGGGTTGTGTAGAAAAAACTTCACATCATCAAAGCCTGATGCCACAAGAGACACAACATATCCGAGCTACGCTAAGTAAAAAAGGTTATAAGGGTAGAAACTTAGTTGAGTTAGCAACGCTAATGGTTGGACGAAAAGTAAGGGTAGGTTGCACGGTTTGGGGCATAAAATCAACACGCACGGCTCTCACCCCTCCTAAACATGACAAGTGGGGCAATGTGACTCTTTCAGGTACGGATTACGTGAAAACATATACAGGAAGTATGGATTTTGAAACGAAAAAAGTTGATTCCGTTGATGCAGTTTTAGATAGATTGTTTAATCAACCTGCCGTTTTTTTACTCACAGACGGCTTACATGAAGCCTTTACTACCTTTGGGCTTATGACTTCATCTGAACTATCACTAGAGAACGTAAACAGTGGGTCAATACCATTGAGAGTGAAGTCATTCAAATACAAAAAAAACAATAAGGAGTGTTAAAATGAATGCTATAAATATGACATTTACGAATGCCCCCACAGGTACACAATTACCAACGGGGGTGTATGATGCCGATTTTCAAAATAAAGTAAACGCAATACTTGCATTTTACTCTACAAACACTGCAGAGAGTAATACTTTTATAGCTAAGATGGAAGCTTTTGTTGCAGAAGCTAACACGCTTTCAACAGCAGTTAACGGGATGCAATCGGATACTCAAGTTATACATGATGGTATTGTAGTATTAAAAGCAGATACACAAGTATTAAAAACAGATACCCAAATTATACGAGACAGTGTTTCATCCATGATGGGTACTCACAACTATGTTGCAAGTGGCTGGAATAATACAATAGACTTTAAGAACAAAGCCACACATTATAATGGCTATTGGTGGTCTAGTGTGACAGCTGGTACAAACTTAAATAATATACCCTCGTTCATATCTACTAAATGGGCATACATCGGTGACTACATCAAACAAGTAACAATACTAACAGCAACACACGTAGCGGTAAGTGGAGAGATAATAAAAGTAAATCCAACAGCTATAGGGGCAAATTGCATAATAACCTTGCCTACTATCGTAAAAGACTTTACATACATAAAAATTATAAACACAGACATGATAAACACAAACACATTGACAATAAAGCGAGGTGACATTACTCATAGGATTTCAGGTGAATTAGAAAATGGTGAGTTAAACAGCGAGTGTGTTACTTGTTTAACTTTTGTATCAGACAATAAAAATTGGTTAAAAGGATAAAAGATGGCAGTAAATTTATGCTCTAGTGCTGGTGGTGGCATTCCTATAAACGGCGTATTGCCTATAAATAGTGCAGAAGTTAAACTAACAACGAGTAATGGAATGGTGATGTTAAGGTCTGGGAATGTGGAGACTAATTTAATTGATTACCCTGATGCTTTAATAGTTCCTTTTATTTCCCCAACAGGTTCTAGTTTTGCTATAGGCAATGGTGAAACAGCCCCAATGGGAGTAGCCGTGGATAATAATTTTGTTTATGTAGTTGGAATCACAACCGATAGAATATGGATATATGATAAAACAATGATTGTAGGGATGCAAAACAAGAAGATAGACCTTGACTCAGGTCTCACAATATATACAAGGATAAAATAATGTCAATAA
>CAYXTZ010000011.1:0-16810 GCA_964468535.1 uncultured Sulfurovum sp. | reverse complement strand
AAATAATTTGTTGGTTCAACAAATGCATCTTATCAACCACAGTCAAAACGTTTAACTTTAAAATTAAACGCGAAGAAGTTTCCTGCTTTGGCTTGTGTTTTTAGTGCATCGGTGATTTGTATTTCTTTGTCTTTCCCTGGTTTTGTATCACGTAAGATATCAAAAATATCGGGTGTTAGGATATACCGCCCAATGATTGCCATATTACTAGGGGCATCTTTTGGGTCTGGTTTTTCTATCATGTCAGTGACACGATAGATGTCATCGCTATTGTCTACTAGATGACCTGCGATAACACCATATTTGTTGCTTTCTTCTTTGGGTATCTCTTCAATGGCAACAACAGAGCATTGATATTTTTCATAAATCTCAATCATTTGTTTTAATACATTGTCATCTGTATGGGTGCAAAGGTCATCTGCTAAAACTACAGCAAAAGGTTCAGCTCCTATGAGAGTCTCCCCTGTAAGTATGGCATGCCCTAAACCTTTCATCTCAACCTGCCTTGTATAAGAGAAAGTACACTGAGAAATGAGTCCTCGTATTTCTGCAAGAAGAGGTTCTTTACTTGTACCTTTGATTTGGTGTTCAAGTTCATATGAGATGTCAAAGTGGTCTTCAATGGCACGTTTTCCTCGACCTGTGATGACAGCCATTGTTTTGATGCCAGCCTCTAAAGCTTCTTCTACACCATACTGGATGAGGGGTTTAGTAAGGACTGGAAGCATCTCTTTTGGGGTTGCTTTTGTTGCAGGAAGAAAACGTGTACCGTAGCCTGCTGCGGGGAAAAGACATTTTTTTACCATAAACTGATTCACTTTGTGTTAAATTATATGAATTATAGCTAAGTGATGATTAATACGAAGATTATAATGTTAATTTTTTCTTTAATATTATTTTGGCAGCTTCAACACCTGGCTGGTCATAGGTATTGACATCAATGAGTTCACCAACAAGAGAAGTAAGGAGTTCATAGTAAAAGATAAGTGAACCTATGTTTTCTGCATCGATTTTAGGAATAAGGATGCTATCAAGGGGAATATTTTCTTTTTCTTTTAAGGCTTCAATAACGGAGTTACACTGCATATTAATCAGTTTTGAAAAAGAGAGGCTATTAAGTACATCAAGAGACTCTAAATGTTTTAAAGTTGTGTCTGGTATAGAAATTTCATCTTCAAAATCTTCTATTTGAATGAAAGTAACTGACTTGTCACGCGTGCCTTCCATGATGAGTTGCAAAAAAGAGTGTTGGTCTTTTGGACCTATGAGTCCAATAGGGGTTAGTCCCACATTAAATGCAGAAGAGCGTTGTTTTTTCCCTAAACTCTCTCCCCAAAGTTGTACGTACCATTCACAGAAGTATTTGAGTGATTCTGAGTAGGCAAAAATACAGTTGATATGGTATTGTGCATGGTTTTTGGCATAAAAAAGAGATTTTTTAAGCAAAATATCATGTAGGTAGCCAGCTTCAAAAAAACTATTTTTAATGGAAGATGCTCCTGCTAGTATAGACTTAATATCTATGCCACATAGTGCTAAGGGAACCAGTCCTACCACCGAGAGTACTGAAAATCTTCCGCCTACATTTTTAGGTAGATGCAATACTCTAGCATCAATACTTTGTGCATATTTTTCTAAATCTGATTTAGGGTCAGTGATGAAGGTATAACATCCAGTATGTGTTTGCAGAGAAAATATGTATTTGTAGATGGCAAAAGTTTCTACGGTTGTACCTGACTTGGAGATAACAAGAAAATGTGTTTTATTTATATTTATTTGAGAAAGAATACTTTTGATATTGATAGGGTCTGTACTTTCAAAAAAGTATAGTTTCCGTGTTAAATTTTCTATGGATTTAAGAAACTCATAAATAGCTTTTGCTCCAAGAGAACTACCACCAATGCCTATAACGGCTATAGATTCAATATCTGAAGAGATACTCTCACAATAGCTTAAAATACCGCCAATATCTTGTTCTGGTAAGGCATAGTAGCCTATGCTTTCTTGTTCTTTTTTTAGTGCAGCATAGGCACGGTCTGTTTTTTCACCTAGTGTACTGCTGAAGTGAAGCTTATTTTTCATAAAGACTCTTTTGCCTTAATTATAAGGTTGTTTACTGCTGTTTCATAGGTTTTTGCTAGGTTTTCATCTGTTGATTCAAAACGCGTAACCAGTACAGGTGTGGTGTTACTGGCTCTCACTAAGCCCCAGCCTTTTTCAAAGTTGATACGTACACCATCTACATCGATGATATTTATAATTTTTGGAAAATCAGAAGGTGGGTTTTTTAAAAGTTCTTTGACTTTGTCGATGATAAGAAACTTCTCTTTTTCTGTGGTTTTTACCTTTATTTCTTCAGTGGAAAATACCTGTGGCAGAGCATCTATCTCAGCATCTAAGTCTATGCCATCTGCGATGAGTTCTAGCATACGAAGTGTTGCATAGATGGCATCATCGTAGCCAAAGTAACGGTGCTTGAAAAAGATATGTCCACTTACTTCACACGCAAGGTCGGCATTGGTCTCTTTCATCTTTACTTTTAAGTTGGAATGTCCTGTTTTGTACATAATGGCAGTAGCCCCACGGCGTTCAAGTTCATCATACATTACCTGTGAACATTTCACCTCACCAATAACCGTAGGTTTGTCCATTTTCATGGCATAAAGAAGAGCCATTTGGTCACCTTTTATGTTGTACTTATGGGTGAGTACTGCAATGCGGTCTGCATCTCCATCATAGGCAAAGGCAATGTCTCCATTTTTTGCCAATGCTGCTTTAATATCTACAAGGTTTTTCTCTTCAGAAGGGTCAGGGTGGTGGTTTGGAAATGTGCCATCTGGCTCCATATAGAGACCTTCATAGTTAAAGGCAAGGGCATCAAATATACTTGTGATAACCGTGTCTGCCACACCATTTCCCCCATCTAGCACCATCTTTGTTTTCATCCCCTTGAGATGTGAAAATTCATCTATCATAAAATTAATGTAAGGGGTTTTTACATCAATGTCTATTTTTTTAGTATTGTCTTCTATGGGCATCTCTTGATTGGCAATGATTTCATCACCTAAAGCATAGATGTCTTCTCCAAAAAATGGACTCTTATCTACGGTCATTTTAAAGCCATTATATTCAGATGGATTATGTGAACCTGTAATCATCACAGATGCATCGGTCTGCATGCCATCGATAGTTATATAGTTACTATAGTAGTTTACAGGTGTGGCCACCATACCCATATCTAGTACAGTACAGCCCGCAGCATTGAGTCCAGAAGTAAGGTAGTCTCTTAAGATGGGAGAGTGTGAACGGGCATCATATCCGATGGACACAATTTTTTTGCCTTGTATTTTTTGTCCAAGAAAATATCCTATGAGTTTAACTGATTGGGCATTGAGTTCTTTTTCATAAATACCTCGTATATCATATTCGCGGAAGATGGAAGACTGGATGGACATATATTTCCCTTAAATCATTTGTAAAATTATAGCAGTTAAAACTAAGAATTAATCAGCAGGTCTATAGTTGTTTTCTTTTTCTAGACGTTCTTGTTTCATTTTTTCTTTATGTTCTTTTTTCTTTTTTGCCATCATGGCAGCATCTTGCAAATCTTCTTCATTGTCGTGGCGTACGGCATCTATAAATTTAGAATGGTCATCAAATTGACCTGTACGCACTGCCCATATTAGTGCTAGTAAACCAATAGCACCTAGAAAAGTTGAAACACCTATCATTAATATAACTATATCTTCACTCATTTTTGTTTCCTTAATTTTATATTTTTTATACGCATAGAGTTTCCTACTACAAGCAGTGAACTAAGACTCATAGAAAGTGCCGCAACCAGTGGGTTTACAAAACCAAGTACTGCCAAAGGAACTGCTACCGCATTGTAAAGAAGTGAAAAACCTAAGTTTTCTTTAACAGCGGTAAATGTACGCCGTGAAATCCTAAATGACGCATAGAGAGAAAGTGGTTTTTCATCTAAAAGCACAATGTCACTCACAGATATAGCAACATCAGCACCATTGCCCATGGCTATGGCAATGTCAGATGAGGCAAGGGCAATGGCATCGTTGATACCATCCCCAACCATGACTACAACATCTCCATTTTTATGATATTTGTTTATGATAGCAGATTTATCTTGTGGAAGAAGTTTTGAGTGGACATCATGTATACCTACTGTTTTAGCTACTTTTTGGGCACTTTGCATATGGTCACCAGTTAACATGATGACTTTTATGCCTAAATTTTGTATGCTTTCAATGGCTTCTTTCGTGCCTTCTCTTATGGTGTCTGTAAGTTCAAAGCGTGCGGTAAGTACGCCGTCTATAGCAAAGAAAAAAAGCGAATTTTCACTTTGGTCTTCTACTGATATATGAGCGTCTTCCATTAGTTGTGCATTGCCAGCGACAATCTCTTTTCCTAAGTAACTAGCCTTTAAACCTTTGGCTTCAAGGGCTGTAATTTTGTCTAAGCTAAGTGTGCGTAAGTCTTTATGATTTTCTTCAAGGTAGAGTACAATTCCTTTTGAGATGGGGTGACTGGAAGTGCTTACAAGTGCATAAAGAAGTGCAGGGTCAAACTTACTATAGGCATAAAAATCTACCACAGAGGGTTTACCTTCAGTGATAGTGCCTGTTTTATCTAGCGCTAAAATGTTTGCCTTTGCCATGGTCTCTAAAAAACTGGCTTCCTTGAAGAGTATGCCACGTTTTGCAGCCACTCCTATGCCTATGAGCGTTGCCATAGGAGTGGCAAGCCCTAAAGCACATGGACAAGCTATGACTATAACAGAGATGCTAACTATGAGAGCAGTCTCAAAACTACTTGTCAAATAGTACCAAGCCACAAAAGTTACTAAAGCAATAACGAGGATAATAGTAGAAAAATAGCCCGACACAGTATTTGCTAACTGTTCTATGTGTGGTTTTTTTGTCATAGCTTCTTCAAGTAAGGAGACAATGGAAGTTAGCATAGAGTTTGAAGCATCTGTGCTTGCTTTGTAGTGTAAGACAGAGTCTAAGCAGATAGACCCAGAGAGTATGCTATCACCTTTCTTTTTGTAGACAGGCTCATTCTCTCCCGTGAGTGAACTTTCATCAAAAGAAGCTTCGCCCCAAGTGACGTTTCCATCTATCAGCACTTTTTCTCCTGGCTTTAGTTCGATGACATCACCCACACAGACATTTTCTACGGAGACTAGGGTTTTATTTTTATTTTGTAGCACAATCACTTCATTAGGGGTACTCCCCATAAGACCATCTAGGGTATCTACAGCCGATTTTTTACTAAGTACTTCTAGGTATTTCCCTACCAACACAAAGGTGACAATCATCACCACAGAATCAAAATAGACCTCACCTGTTTGTGTTGTCATGGCATAGATAGAGTAGATATAGGCAGACAATGCTCCAGAGGCCACTAGTGTGTCCATGTTGACTATATTGTTTTTGTAGCCATAGTACGCACCTCTGAAAAATATCCACCCAGAGTAGAAAAGTACAGGAGTAGCAAGTACAAACTGTGCCACATTTAGTATGTTTTTAAAGGACTGTTCTATGCCAGTAAAATACCCTGCATAGTGGGCTATGGCAAGCCACATAATATTCATAGAACCAAAGACAGCCACTAAGATACGTGTATAGTATGTCTTACGTGTAGCAATGGCCAGTTCTTCTTGTAGTCTTGGGTCGTAAGGGTAGGCATTGTAGCCTATGGAACGAATCGTTTCTATGATTTTAGAAAGTTTTACGGTATCAGGGTCCCAAATGATTTTAGCTTTGTTGTTACTGTAGTTGATGCTAGCTTCTAGTACGCCATCCGTTTTATGAAGTACTTTTTCATTGAGCCATACGCAAGCTGAACAGTGTATGCCTTCTATGATGAGGTTGATGACGTATAAGCCATCTTCATCATTTTGAATGTATTTATTTTTAAAACCTTCTAAATCAAATTTCTCTAGGTCGCCATTCTCTTGTGTAGCAGGTTGAAGTTTGGTGTCACCCAATTTATCATAAAAAGTACCTAATCCCTCTTCATTTAAAAGATGATACACGCCTTGACAGCCTTTACAACAGAAATAATGCTCTTTGTCTATAATCATGGCATTTTCTAAAAATGTGAGATTGCAGTGCGTGCATTCTACTTCTGTCAAGTGTTTTCCTTATTTTGATGGAAATATTTTATCCAAATAAGGGTAAAATCCCTACTTAGTTTATGTTTTGGGCTAAGAATAATTGACTTTTTTATGAAAGTACACTATAATAACGCCACTACGTATTAAATGCTATAGACCTAATACAATACTTTCCACAATTCATACCCAAAAACAAGAGGACATATGAGCGATAACAAAAAATCGAATGACAATAAAAAACCTTCTGGCAATAACGCCAATAGAAAAAACAGAACCCACATACCCGTAAATGGACATAAAATAGAAGACCTTCAAAAACTTCCTCTTACTGAACTTGTCACCATAGCCAAAGAAGTAAAAGTTGAAAATCCAAATGAGTTTCAACGAAAAGACCTTATTTTTGAAATCTTAAAATCACAGGTATCTGCAGGAGGGTTCATACTCTATACAGGTATTTTAGAGATTATGAATGATGGTTATGGTTTTTTGCGTTCTATAGACGGTAACTTTGCAAACTCTTCTAACGATACCTATGTATCTGGCACGCAAGTTAAGCGTTTTGCTCTTAGAAATGGTGACATTGTTACAGGTCAAGTACGTGCGCCTAAAGACCAAGAAAAGTATTATGCATTGCTAAAAATAGAGGCGATAAACTACGTCGCACCTGATAAGTCAAAACAACGACCTCTTTTTGAAAACCTTACGCCACTTTATGCCATGGAACAACTCAAAATGGAGTACAACCCGATGAAGATGACGGGGCGAGTATTGGACTTATTTTCACCTATAGGAAAAGGACAAAGAGCACTCGTCGTTGCTCCTCCACGTACAGGTAAGACAGAACTTCTTAAAGAACTAGCTCATGGCATCACACATAATAATCCAGAAGCATCTCTTATGGTACTTCTTGTAGATGAGAGACCAGAAGAGGTAACAGATATGCAACGTTCTGTTAAAGGTGAAGTATATGCTTCCACCTTTGATTTACCTGCACAAAACCATGTGAGAACAGCTGAGATGGTGATAGAAAAAGCCAAAAGACGTGTAGAGATGGGCAAAGATGTAATTATCTTACTTGATTCCATCACGAGGCTTGCACGTGCCTATAACACAGTAACACCTAGCTCTGGTAAAGTACTTTCAGGCGGGGTAGATGCCAATGCATTACATAAGCCAAAACGTTTCTTTGGGGCGGCAAGAAATATTGAGCATGGAGGGTCACTCACTATTATTGCTACAGCATTGATAGAGACGGGATCACGAATGGATGAGGTTATTTTTGAAGAATTTAAAGGTACGGGTAACTCTGAAGTGATTCTCTCTCGTCATGTATCTGAAAGACGTATTTACCCTGCTATTGATGTAACAAAATCAGGTACAAGAAAAGAAGAACTTATGGTGGATGCTTTGACATTACAAAAAGTATGGGCATTACGTAATGCTATGCAAAATATGGAAGAAGTTGAAGGTCTTAAATTTCTTTTCTCAAAAATGATGAAAACCAAATCAAATGAAGAGTTCCTTTCTATTATGAATGAAGGTGCCTAACTAGGATGCTTAAAATTGGTGTATTTGATTCAGGTCTTGGCGGCTTAACTGTTGTCAAGGCACTGAAGAGGGTCATCGAAAATACAAATATCTACTACATCGCTGATACAAAAAATGCTCCTTATGGTGAAAAAACACCTGAACAAATTTTACAATTTTCATTAGATATCACAGAATATCTTGTTCGGACCTATGAAATTGATATCCTTGTATTGGCATGTAATACAGCAACTTCTTTTGCCATAGTCCAGTTACGAGAACTTTATCCAAATCTTATCATTATAGGTACTGAACCTGGAGTTAAGCCTGCAATAGAGAAGAGTAAAACAGGAAAGATAGGCATTTTGGCGACACCAGCCACACTAAAAGGTGAAAAATACCAAGACCTTGTAAGTGAAGTAGGCAAAGAAAAGAATGTTCAACTTTTCGAGCAAGCTTGTCCTGGGCTAGTGGAACAGATAGAAAAAGGTGAAATAGACACAGATAAAACAAAGTTACTTTTAGAGCAGTGGTTATTTCCTATGAAAAATTCTAATGTAGACACTATTGTTCTGGGATGCACACACTATCCATTGGTCGGAAATATGATTTTAGAGATTATGTCATGTGAGGTTAAGCTTATTGATACAGGTTTGGCTATCGCAAAACGTGTGTTGAGATTGGCTCTTGAGAAAGGACATACAAATAAAGGTAAATTTTGTATAGCCCTTGAAAGGACAGGAAGCATTGATAAAAAAACGGTAAGAACCATCTTCTCTAAAAGTATGAAAATAAAACATATATCTATTTCTAATAGTTAAAAATACTAAATTTTTATTTATTTTCTAAATTGTCACCTAATTGTAATTAACTATAAAGTTATCTATGCTAGAATATTCATATACGGATAATGCTGTATTGAGAATTTAAATCCATCGAGAGGTGAATGCGGGAAGTTATGGGTCTTAAATAGGCTGTCAAACTACCAAGTTCGAGTAAAAGGAAATAATAATGAAATTATCGTATTTAACAGCACTTGCTATGAGTACGCTTGTAGCAAATGCTAATGCTGTTGAAATTACTGAAGGTGTACCATTTGTTGAAGTAGAAGCAGATGGAAAAACATACAAAATAGAAAGAATACAAGATGCAGGGAGTTATCTAACCAATACCTTCGCTCTAACCTCTAGACCTTCTCCACCATTTTTTATAGAACCATTTGAGGTAAGTGATGCAGTGGAAACATTTGGAGAGTTAGAAGTACTAGACTTTATTTCTAAGAAAAGAGGTCTTTTTATTGATGCAAGACTGGCAAATTGGTTTGCAAAGTCAGCCATACCATCTGCGGTCAATATCCCTTTCAAAATATTTTTATCAGATAGCCCTGAACGTACAAAAGTACTAAAGGAACTAGGAGGAGAAGGCAGTGGTGAGACGTGGAATTTTACGAATGCAAAGACCATTCTTCTTTACTGTAACGGTGCATGGTGTGGACAATCTCCTACAGCCATTAATGCACTCACTGAACTTGGTTATCCAAAATCCAAAATGAAATATTATCGTGGTGGCATGCAGTCTTGGGAACTATTAGGATTAAGCACTATTGTACCAGAGGTGAAAAAATGAAAATATTAACACTATTATTAACAATAACGATTGCATTGACCGCAGGTCAATATGATAAAGTAAAGATAAGCCCAAATATGGCGTATATTTATGTATACCACAAAGGTAAAGCGGTTAAAGTACATAGAATTCAAGATACAAAACATAAAATTACGGGTGAATATGCAAAAATATACAGACCAGGTAAAGATATACAGCCAATTTCAATGCATAGAGATATTCAAACTGTAGGTGAAATTGAGCTTTTAAATTTTATGACAAAAAAAGTGAACAAAAGGAAAGGCTTATTGGTTGACCTTAGAACTAAGGCAGACTACAAAAAAGAGTCTATTCCCTCAGCAGTAAACATCCCTGCACGTGTGAAGGACAACCCCGTTAAAATAGAAAAAATTCTTAAAGTTCTTGGTGCAAAACGAAATGCAGATGGTACTTTAGATGCCAGTAGAGTATTGGAAGTGGCCTTTTATTGTCATGGACTTTGGTGCGAGAAGTCATCAGAGTTTATTAAAACATTTTTAGACTTGGGCTATCCTGCTGAGAAAATGTTGTACTATCGTGGTGGTATGCAAATGTGGAAAATCCTTGGATTTACTACAGTAACTAACTAATGAGGAATAGAAAATGAAAAATTTATTAGAAAGTTTTGCAATATTACTTGTGGGTATTTTATCTTTAGCAATTGTATTTTTTATCGTACAGTATAACTTGATAAAAGATGACAATATCATGGAAGAAATTACTTTTGAAACACAAGAAAAGAAAGAAAATGCAAAAGAAAAGGCAACAGCTTATTTGAGTAATTTAGAAGGATATGGAGACGATACAGATGTCAAGGTAGATGCAACAAAGGAATCTTCAGTCAATAAAGTTATTGTGAAGTCTGAACTTCGTAATGATGAGATTGGTGCAGTTGTGGAAGATAAGACAAAAACATCTTATATGGAAAATCTTTCAAAGTATACTGATGACTCTGAAGGTATTGTACGAGAAGAGGCACTTTTGAAGGCCCTGAACGATACACAAAAAGAACTTGTTGTAGAAACAGGAGAACCAGAAAAATTACCTTATGACGAAATTGTAGATGAAATCGGCATGGCTATTGATGCTGCGTTAGATGATTTGTAATCACATAAAGAGAAAGTTTTTTAAACTTCTCTTTTAGAGACCGATGACAGCTCTTACTTTAGTCATCTTTTCATTTGCAAGGGTACTTGCTTTTTTTGCTCCCATGGCTAAGATATCATTTACTTCATCAAGATGTGACAGATAGTAAGTGCGTTTTTCACGTGCTTCACCTAGTTCCTCCCAAATCAATTCTTTTAAATACTTTTTGAAATGACCATATCCCTCTTTTCCGCTTTTGTAACGAAGTTGTAGTTCAAGCTTTTGAGAATTATCTAGGAAGAGTGCTGCTAATGCATAAATATTATCATCTTCCCAAGCTAAGGGTTCACCTAAAGGTGTAGAGGATGATATAATTTTATTACATCTCTTTTGTAAAGGTTTCTCATCCATAAAAAGGTCTATGGCATTGTCATAAGATTTTGACATCTTTTGTCCGTCTATGCCTGGTATGGTTGAGACTTCTTCTTCTACTTTATGTTCGGGCAGTACAAATATCTCACCATATTCATTGTTAAACTTAGTGGCTATGTCACGGGTCATTTCAAGGTGTTGGATTTGGTCTTTTCCTACAGGAACTATCTGCGTGTCTAGCATAAGGATGTCTGCAGCCATTAGTACGGGGTAAGAAAAAAGAGCATGGTTAGCAGAAATACCATGGGCCACTTTGTCTTTATAGGAGTGAGCACGTTCTAACAGCCCCATAGGTGTAAACTTGGAGAGTATCCAGTATAGCTCTAGTACTTCAGGTACATGGCTTTGTACCCAAAATGTAGATTTATTGGGGTCTATCCCAATAGAGAGATAATCTACAGCAGCATCTATAGTGTATTGTCTAAGTGTATCTGCATCTTTTGAGGTAGTAAGTGAATGGTAGTTGGCTATGAAAGTAAAAAGTTCATGTTCATTCTGTAGCTCTACCATAGGCTTCATAGCACCAAAGTAGTTCCCTATATGAAGTTTTCCTGAAGCTTGAATTCCTGTAAGTACACGCATGTTCTCTCCTCTAATAAAGTATGAAATTATAGCAGGAGAATTAGAAACCTAGATGTAATCTTCCTCTTCATCATGTCTTTGTCCACGTTTACGTGCAACAATATCAAGTGGCACACCCTCAAAATCAAATTTGTCTCTAAAAAAATTAGCTAAGTAACGAATGTAAGAGAAGTGTAAATACTCTGGACGATTGGTGATGAGTGCAATTTTAGGTGGTTTCGTTTCATACTGTGTAGCAAATTTGATGTTGACTACTGCACCATTGTGAGAGGGTACATGGTGGCGACGTATAGCAGCACGCAAGGTGTCATTTAGTTCTGAAGTAGGTATTCGGTAGGTGTAACGTTTGTATATATCTACTATTTGATCAAGTATTTTATTGACACGAAGTCCTGTTTTTGCAGAGATAGTAATAAAAGGTGCATAGTGTAAAAACCTAAGTTCATCACGCACATCATCTACCACCTCTTCATAGCTTCTGTCATCTTTGATGTCCCACTTGTTTAGTACAATAAGACAAGCTAGCTTATGTTCTTCTATGAGTCCTGCTACACGTTCATCAAGTTCTGAAATTTGTTGCGTTGAATCAAGTACAAGAAGTACAAGATTTGCCTTTTTTAGCATTTCGGTGGTTCTAGTGAGTGCATATTTTTCAATACCTAAAATTTTGGAACGTTTACGAATACCTGCTGTATCTATAAATGTAACTTCATGTTCAGCATGTTCTAGCATCTCATCTATGGGGTCTATGGTAGTTCCTGCGACATCTGAGACTACTGAACGCTCAATGCCAAGTAGTGCATTAAGGAGTGAGGATTTACCTGTATTGACACGTCCTATGATGGCGACGCGTATTTTATTGTCTACTTCTTCCTCATAGCTCGCATGGACTTGTTCTACTATTTGCGAAAAAGGGTCTATCTCTGTGTCTTCTTCGAGTACTAACTCGTCTTCTACAGCAGGAGCTGGGATATGCTCTTCCATCCATGCGTAGAAGTCGTTGAAGTAGCGGTTATGACTTACAGACATAGGAAAAGTTGCGTCCGCACCAAATTCTAAAAATTCCCAGTAACGTTCTTCTTCTTTGTCGTTGTCTATCTTATTTACCACAAGGGCTAGAGGTTTATGCATCTCTTGGAGTTTGTAAAAAAGTTCTTTATCTTCAGGAGCAGGTATGGTCTTTCCATCCACCATATAGATGATGATGTCAGCTTCAGCGGCCGCACGCAAGGAAAATTCTGCTACTTTAGTAAAGAGTTCAGAGGAGTAGTCTATGCCCCCAGTGTCGAGTACTTCAAACTCACGGTTTTCAGATATGCTAACTAGACGTTTTTTGACATCCCGAGTAGTTCCAGACATATCTGAGGTAATGGCATCACGTTGGCGTGCCAAACGGTTAAAGAGGGAAGACTTCCCTACATTGGGTCGTCCTACGATGGCTACTTTTTTTAAGGGTTGTTCTTGCATGATTGATATTCTTTCAATAGATATTCTCTAGCGTGAAGAGATGTAATGGTTGAAATTATAACATATTAATTTTTCTATTTTAACAAAGTGTTATTCTTCTCTAATATACTTCTTGGGAATAGGTAAAATAATCACATCATTGATGGACGAACTTTGCATTTGTTTTCGTATATCTTGGGTACGATATATGTATCCTACACCATTACTCGTTTCTATTTCATATAAACCTTTAGGTGTTGAAAGAGAAATAAAACTTTCATTTTCTGAGAGTGTCATTGTTGTGGTGTAGGTGATACCCTCATCGATGTATGTGCCAGTAGTTGAGACAGAAGCATCGTTATTTGTCTGTATATTTGTGATAGTTAGTGGATAGTCCATTCCCTCTATATCCGTTAATAGAAGTGTATCTTTAAGTTTTAAGTGATTTAATTTTTCACGGTTGATTTGTATCGCAGCAATAGCTTGAATATGTTTACGAGGCTTAGTAGTTAGTTGTGCCTCTTCCAAAGTTAAAGACTCATACATATGTATTTCTGTTTTTTCTGTCAATATTATTTGACTTGAAGTGCTATTGTCTGTGAGTTTGGGTGTTATGTTTTCTTTGACTATCTTGCTAGGCACAGAAGAGAACTTGTCGTCATCTTGAGGCAATACTGCTGTGTTTGCTGGAATTGTTTTAGCTTCTGTCTCACTTGTGTAATAAAGAAATGCAACAAGCACTAAAATAATTAAAGCGATAAAAATAAGCTTTTTTTTATACATAATACTAATAAAGGTTTGCTATTTTTGGAGCAGTAAATTCTAATACTTTAGTAGCATGTGCTTCTCCACTTTGTCCTATTGCTATACCACAAGGAAAACCTGGAACACATTCATACTCTGGTGAAGAAAATTTGGCGACTTGATTGTTAGTACTAAAGTTATGAGTATATGCCATAATTGTAGCAAATTGCCCTTCAATGCCATGTCCTAAACCATAAGAGAAAGGTACAGCACTAGATCCATTTTGTTTATGTGAGTGAAGCAGTCCCATATTGTGTCCTAGTTCATGTGCAGTAGTGTCAGTGGGGCAGTTTATGCCTACTTGTGCAAACATGGCATCTCTAAAATGACCCTCCTCAGCATACGATGAAGCACCATATGCAGTGCCACATAGTCCAACTTCACCACCAGGATTTACTTGGTAGAGCAGTACAGTATCTGCCTTGTGTTCTTCTCTTAGAGCCTGTACTGAACTAGAACTTGCAATTTCTTCAAGTGCAGGGTATTTTTGTGCATCAAAAAAAAGAACTTTTTTGACATTGACCTTGATATTTACTTGACTGTCACTATAGATATTGTTTGTAACTGCAAAAAGATGATTGATACGTGTATTTACATTGCTATAGGATGATGTTACATTGCTATCATAAAGTACCAATACATCAATAGATGCAAGTGAAGAGGGTATAGGTGTAGGCGATAAAGGAGGTGATGATGATGTGCCAGAAGGCGTAAGACTGCTTGAGTCTGGTCCCGTTGTAGTACTAGGTGTGTCCGTACTGGTGCTTGAAGTGTTGCTACGTGAGGTTGACCCGCATCCAAAAAATAGAAACAAGGAGAGGGCAACTCCTGTTAGGGCGTATTTTATTTGCATCTACTGTCCTTTTTCTTTTCTATTATATCCCAATAATGTTGCTAAAATATTAACCAATTTCTTTTTTTATCTCTTCAATATAAATTGACTGCGAAGGAAAAGCAAACTCTGAGCCATTTTCTTCTACAATTTTCATGATGTTGAAGTGTATATTCTCACGTATATTTAAGTACTTTTCCCAGTTTGAAGTAGAGGTAAAGGTGTAGATAAAAACATTGAGAGTAGAGTCGCCAAAAGATTCAAAGTTTACAAGTAGGGTCTCTTTTTGAGAAATATTTTCATGGTTATGTAGCATATATTTTATTTCTTGCACAATATTTGTCATTTGTACACTGTTTGTATCATAGCTAAGACCAATATACATTTTGATGCGTCTTACCCCACGACGTGAAAAGTTTTCTATGGGGTTATTTGCCACGATTTGGTTAGGTACAGTGATGAGGGATTTCCCAAAAGAGCGTATCTTGGTAGTTCTCATGCCTATGTCTTCTACTGTTCCTTCTACGCCATTTACCTTTATCCACTCACCTATACGTATAGACTTGTCTGCAAGAAGGGAAAACGAACCAAAAAGGTTGGCTGCCATGTCTTTTGCTGCAAGTGCAAAAGCGAGACCACCTATGCCCAGAGATGCTACGAGTGCTGTGACATTTATATTCCACACTTGTAGCATCGCACCTAGCCCTATAGCAGAGATGAATATTTTTAAAATAGTGAGCACGAAGTTACCCACTTCTTGTGATAAATCGGAAGAAAATTTGCCCGCAAATTTATGGGATAATCCACGCAAGGCTTCAACAACAGAAAGTACAGCCCAAAAAATAACATATACGATGAGGGTATTTAAAATGTTTGTAATGAACTCTGTTTCTTTAAATATGATGAGGAAAAAAAGATGAATGGCTACAAGTACAAAGGCAAAACGAATGGGTGCTTTGAGTGCAGAGATGATACGGTCATCATAGTAGTTGTCAGAAAATTTTGCAAATTTCTGCAAAGTACCTATGACGATATAGGTAAATAATCCGCGTAAGCCTAAAAAAAAGAAAAAAACAAGCGCAGCAGCTATCCATTGTGCAAGTGGTATACTAAAAATAATGATTGAAAAGAAGTCACCATACTCTGAATCATACACAGGGGAAAGTAGGTCTTGGGCGACATGATTCATATTCATGCCTAGACCATCTATAACATTTAAAGAGGTACTTGTATTTGATTCACTTGTTGACATATCTGCTATCCTCACGATTTATTCACATAATTATAGTAAAATTTATGAAATAAAGGATTGAATTATGCTAAAAAAACTTTTTGTCTCTTTTGTCTGTCTCTTCTGTCTAACATTAGAGGTAAGTGCTGAGAAAATTCACGCATCATTTGAGGTGAGTTATGGAGTTTTAGGAAAAATAGGAACAGCAGAAGCAGTACTAGAGAAAAAGAATCAAAGTTATACTATCGATATCAAGCTCCAAGCAACAGGGATAGCAAAACTTTTAAGTAGAGGCAGAGAAGAACAACATACTTCTCATGGTCACCTTGTCAATAGCATAATGATTAGCGATGTCTATAAAGTGACAAAATCTTATGGAAATGTACGGACTGTAAAGGAATATATCATAGACCACAAGAAAAAAAAGATTGAGAAGATATATCGAAAATATAAAAAAGAGATATTGTTGAGAAAAGAGATAAGTACTTTAGATTTTTATGCAAAAAATGATTTACTTACACTCTATTTTAACTTAGATGCAATTATTAAAGACAAGCATAAACCATATACTTATCTTTTTAAAACAGTAGGTGCAGAACGTCAAAAAGGCAAGGTAAGTGTTGAAATACCTAGTGAAAAACAGCTAAAAAGATACAAACAAGCATTAGGAGACGATGCTTCATGGTATGCCACAGTGATTATTCATCAAAAAATATTTTCTAGTAAAGAGGGCAGGCTTATGTTGGGCATAGCCAAAGATGGCATAACCAATACTGCGTTATTGAAAGACGTAATATTATTTGGAGATATTAAGGCACTTAGGGTGAAATAGTTTTGTGCAGTAATATGTTACAATTCCATCAAAAATGAGGCTAAAATTTGAGACAAATGATTAAAAATATGGATAGAGGCATACTTTTTATGCTTTTAGCCTCTCTTTCTTTTGCTTTTATGGGGGGATTTGCTAAGGTAGTGAGCCAAACCTTACCTCCTGTAGAAGTGACCTTTTTTAGAAATATTTTTGGTGTAGTACTTGTGGGGATTTCTATTTGGAAAGTGCCACTAAAACAAACAGGAGGTAGGTTTT
>CAYXTZ010000010.1:0-17224 GCA_964468535.1 uncultured Sulfurovum sp. | reverse complement strand
TAAGTGCTAAAGCTGAATTTATGTCTGTACTTAAAGATGTGAGCGACCCAGAGACAAAACGAAAAGCCATCGGTGAGAAGTTTATAGAGATTTTTGACATTGAAGCTAAAAAGCATACAGATGTAGAGTTTTTAGCTCAAGGTACACTCTACACTGATGTCATCGAATCCGTGTCTGTAAAAGGCCCATCTAAGACCATAAAATCTCATCATAATGTAGGTGGGTTACCCGACTGGATGACTTTTGAGTTGGTTGAGCCTTTAAGAGAGATATTTAAAGATGAGGTGCGTAAATTGGGTCTTGAATTAGGTTTACCTAAAGAGATGATAGGTCGCCACCCTTTTCCTGGACCAGGACTAGCCATACGAACCATGGGAGCTGTTACAGAAGAAGGCTTACATCTCATACGTGAGTCCGATGCCATCATGCAAGAAGAGCTTAGAGCCACAGGCTACTACGACAAAGTATGGCAAGCTTTTACCGTGCTACTAAATGTACAGTCTGTAGGAGTGATGGGTGACAATAGAACCTATGACAACACAATATGCATACGCATGGTAGAATCTGTAGACGGCATGACAGCTACTTTTGCCCATGTGCCTCATGAAGTGCTAGAAGGTATGAGTAGACGCATCATCAATGAGATAGATGGGATAAATAGGGTGGTTTATGATATCTCTTCTAAGCCTCCTGCTACTATTGAGTGGGAGTAGTTTTTTTAAGTAGTTTCTAATGGTGCTTTATATGTCTGACAGAATAAAACTACTTTCATAAAACTTTAACCCTAATCTATATATAATAGTATTAAAATATATAGATAGGAGTTTATCATGACCATAGGTGTATCTGAATTACAAAAAAATATAAGTATTATTCGCAACCTCAAAGAGACGCTTCATGTGATAGACAAGAAGACCAATGAAGTGTTGGCGACGATATCGCCTGTAAAAAGAAAAAGGACTACTACACTTACTGATCAATTGGCTGGGTCATTATCGGGACATTCTTTACCTGCTAAGTACAATGGTGACCTGGAAGCTGCGATTAAAGATGCTTACCATCAAGAGATGATAGAAAAGTATGGGCATCTAAATGAAAAATAGAGTACTGATAGATACCAATATTATCGTAAGGTTGACAGTACGAGACCATGAAGCACATTATCTGATAGCTAAAGAACTTTTCGAGAAGATTGAAAATAGAGAAGTAGAAGTTGAACTACTTGATATTATCATCGGGGAGGTCATTTATGTACTGCATAAAATTTATGCTTATAGTAAAGATGAGATAGTGATGACATTAAAGAAGATACTCAACTATGCATATGTTGTTGTCGATAATAAAGTGTTGATGCATGAGGCACTAGAAATATTTAGAAGTAAAAATATAGACTTCGCAGATGCTATGCTTTGTGCAAAGAAAAACCTAGAAGGCTATGAAGTGATGAGTTTTGATAAAGATTTGAAAAAATGTTAGATAAAAAATGAAAAGGTTATCCATGTGTATTCCTCCTTATGTTAAATATTTGTTCTTAGCTATTGTTGTTGGAACATTGGTGATTTTAGCGGTGTTTTATGATAGATTATTTTATTTCATTCCTACTTTTGTTTTTGCTATTATTTGGAGTCGGATATCTTGTCTTAAGTGTACAGAGCCTATCTTGAAAGATAAAAATGGTTGGTATATTTTTACCATGAGAAGCACTTGTCGCCATTGTGGGCAAGATACACTCCTGTGTGATGTGGAATCAGATGAAGTGACTTCACAAGATGTGAAATAATATAAAGGTGGATATCGTATGATGAGGCAATGTAATAAATTTCTTTTCTTATCCCTTTTCTTATCTCTGTTTTCTTATGCAGGAGGCACTATCGACTCAGCTTCAAAAACTGAAGAGATAAAAGATACCATTGTTGTGCATGGTATGGTGTTGCATGGTCACGTCGTAAACTTGGGACCCAAAAAGCTTTCTTTTAGACTTTTGTATGCCGAAGGAATAAACCACATAGCCTACAAAGACATTCAATCTATTGTTACAAAATATAATTATCATATTTCTTTTAAGCGTATAGATATTGAAGGACGCGTTGTAGGCATTGAAGACAATAAGTATCTCAAAGTCATGGAGGGTGAAAAACTAAGAACGATTAAAATAGCAGATATTGATAATTTTGTTATGTCCGTGACAGATGATGATTCTTTTGAAAATATCTTACGAAATAAATTTCCCTATGTTAAGGGTGAACTACACACAGGGCTTGAATTTGAAAATGGAACTAGTCAAAAGAACAAGGTAGACATACAGTTAAAACTTAAGCGTAAAGAAGCTGAACATGAGATAGATATATTTTTAGAATATGCCTTTGAGACAACACAAACAGAAGATACGCAAGAAGTTCAAAATAAAGATGAACTTGTTAGTATCATTGCATATAAAAACCATTTTAAAAATAATGAATTTTACTTTGTAGCACTCTCATCTGACTATGATAGACCTAGGCATATAGAGAGTAGGTTTATCCCCTCAGCTGGATATGGATATAGATATAAGTTTGGAAAATCACAATGGCTTGAACCTTCTATAGGTTTAGGATATGCACGAACTAGATATACAGATGAACAATATCTTCATAAAAATTTTCCTGTTGCTGCTTTACAGGTATCTGGAAAGTATCAAATAGATGATTTATCTATGATAAATACATTGATAGTTGATGGATTTGTAGTGTATTATCCAAGTTTGGAAAATTCTGAACAAGATTGGATTTTAAGATCAAACTTAAACTTTTCAGTACCTTTGTTTGACTTTTTATCTATTAAATTAGCCTTTAGTCTCATCAATGATTCTAATCCAAACCCTGATGTAGGAAATAATAAAACAACGACAAAACTATTGCTTGGTGTTGACTTTTAAAATCTAAAATAACTTAAATTTTTGTGCTTATGCTGGGGGGCGTCTCTTCGCTTTTCATAACTGCATTAGCTACACCTTTAGTCTTGGTGACTAAATAAACTTGAAATATTTACAAAAATAGTATATAATCCAAAAAAATTAAACATACATAGGAAAAATACAATGGCAAAACATCAATTTCAAACAGAAATCGGACAGCTACTTAAACTTATGACACACTCTCTTTACTCAAATAAAGAGATATTTATACGAGAGCTTATCTCAAATTCGTCTGATGCAATCGATAAATTTAACTACCTTTCTTTAACAGATGAAAAGTTTAAAAAAGAAGAGTGGTCTGGAAAAGTATTTATAAAACTAGACAAAGATGACAATTCGCTTACCATTGGTGACAATGGTATAGGGATGAATGAGGCTGACCTTATGGATCACTTGGGGACTATAGCCAAGTCTGGTACTAAAGCATTTATGGAAAATCTTACAGGGGACGCTAAAAAAGATTCAAATCTCATAGGGCAGTTTGGTGTTGGGTTTTACTCTGTGTTTATGGTGGCAGACAAGGTTGATGTTATTTCTAAAAAAGCTGGAGAAGAGCAGGCATATAAGTTTTCTACAGATGGTTCTGGTGAATATGAACTTACGCCAGTGACCAAAGAAACGCATGGTACGGTTATTTACATTAAACTAAAAGACGAAGAAAAAGAGTTTTTAGAAAAACAACGCATTCAAACCATAGTTAAAAAATATTCTAATCACATTGCATATCCTATCATGCTTAACTACAGTGAAGAAGTTACAGAGGGTGAAGGAGATGAAAAAACCACAAAAATGGAAAATAAAACAGAGCAGATAAATGCTGCTACTGCACTGTGGACACTTTCTAAGTCTGAACTTAAAAAAGAAGACTATGTAGAGTTTTACCAAACTATAGGGCATGATACAGAAGAGCCACTAACCTACCTTCACAATAGAGTAGAGGGTGCACAAGAGTTTACAACACTTTTTTACATTCCTAAAACTGCTCCTATGGACATCTACAGACCAGACTTTACTCCTGGAGTAAAACTGTACGTAAAACGTGTGTTTATCACTGATGATAACAAAGAACTTTTACCAATGTACTTACGTTTTGTAAGAGGTATTATGGACTCTGAAGATTTACCATTAAATGTAAGTCGTGAGTTGTTGCAAGAAAATAAAATCTTGGCAAATATGAGACAACATTCCATTAAAAAGATACTTCAAGCGGTTAAAAAGTTAAGTGGCGAAGAAGCAGAGAGATTTACAAACCAGTATAATAAGCTTATCAAAGAAGGAATCTACACAGACCATGTTAATAAAGAATTACTTTTAGACATCGTAAGATATAAATCTTCTACACAGGAGGGGATGATAAGCCTAGAATCTTATGTGTCTCGTGCAGATTCTGAGCAAAAAATCATTTATTATCTTTTAGGTGATGATGAAAAAGTACTTAGAGCCTCACCACTGCTCGAAGCATACAAAAAGTCAAACATAGAAGTATTGCTTATGGATGATAAAGATGAAGATAGCATCGTAGCTCCGATGATAGAAAAGTACAAAGAGTGGGAACTAAAAGACATCACCGCCATCGAAGCACCTGACTCTAAAACAGCTGAAGAAAAAGAAGAGATAGAAAAAGAATTTAAAGAACTTACAGATAAAATAAAAGAAGTTTTAGGTACAGAAGTAAAAGCGGTAAAAACATCTACTCGTTTGACTGACAGCCCTTCGTGTGTCATCAAAGACCCAAATGACCCTATGGTTTCTATGGCGGCTGTTTTTGCACAAATGGGGCAAGCAATGCCAGATACTCCTATGATACTAGAGATAAATCCAGAACATGAAATGCTAAAGAAGCTAAATACTTTAGACGACAAAGAACTCTTTGAGGATATCTCTTGGATACTTTTTGATGGGGCTAAACTTTCTGAAGGTTTAGAGCCTAAAGATAAAGGTGCATTTGCAGCACGTATCGCTTCGGTGGCAACAAAGGCACTCTAAGAAGATGTCACTTCCTTTTGAGGAACTTTTGGTTTTTGCACTCCTTCTTTTGGGAGTGACAGGAGTGTATTATGCACTTAAACTCCATTATGTCTTTGCTTTTGGCTTAGTTCAAAAAACAGCTATTTCTCAAAGAAAAAAAGAAAAAATTGAGAAAATAAAAATGTATGTGTTTTATTTTTTGAAAGTTTTATTGTTCTTAGGTTTTACAGGTATATTCATTTTTGGAACGCTAGTACTTGCAGATGGCATGAGTCTTAAAGCTTTAGTGTTAGAATTGTGGCAAAAAATACCAGAGGGTTTTTGGCTCTCATTGTTGTGGATACTTGTTCGTATAGCCATACTCATCGTACTCATGCGATATTTCCTGAAAACTATTTATTATTTTTTAGATAAACAAGAAATAAAAACTATCCAAAAAAAACGATATAATACTCAAAATGTAGCACTTGTTTATTTGAGAATACATAATACTATAAAGTATACGGTTGTGCTAGGAGTGATGTATCGTATCATACATTTCTTTCCTTTTTTGCTAGAGCTAAGTTATGTATTTCTCATGGCACTTATACTATTTTTACTACTAGCATTGAGTGTAACGCTAAAAGAAGTTTTTCTTATGTTGAAAACGCGGAAATGAATTGCAGAAAAATAAACTACGAGGAAATAAAATGTCTCCACAAAAACGTGCAACAGTCATTTCAAGTTCTGTTGCCACTCTTTTAGTTTTTTTAAAGTTAACATTTGGTCTTGCAAGTGGCTCTGTGGCAGTTTTGGCATCTGCTATCGATTCACTCTTAGATACTTTAGTTTCTATATTTAATTATTTTGCCATTAAAAAGGCAGAAGAAAATCCAAATGAAAGCTATCAGTATGGCAAAGGGAAAATCCAGGCAATCGCCGCAGTGATAGAAGGCACTATTATTTCCGTGTCTGGAGTCTATATTATCTATGTAGGCATTAAAAAACTGATAGAAGGTTCTGTGACTACGATGCTTGCACCCTCAATCATTGCGATGGGTATTTCTATTGTTATCACATATTTTTTAGTACAATATCTACTTAAAGTTGCCAAGGAGACAGATAACTTAGTCATAAAAGCAGATGCATTACATTACAAAACAGACCTTTGGTCGAATGCAGCTGTTTTACTTGCATTGGGGCTTGTGCATGCAACTGGGTTAGATTGGATAGATGCTCTTTTTGGCATTGGTATAGGTATTTATATTATTTATTCTGCTTATGAGATTATTGTTGAAGGTATAGCAATTTTACTAGATCATGCCTTAGATGGTAAGTTAGTGGCAAGCATTGGTGAAATTATTTCTAAACATACTGAAGTAGCTTCTTATCATTGGTTGCGTACACGCACAGATGGTACAACAAATTATGTTGAATTTCATATAGTCTTACATCCGAATATGACTTTGCAAGAAGCGCATCATATCGCTGATGAGATGGAAGATGGTATTAGAGGATTGGCAAAGAAAAAACATTGGGTGATTACCCCACACTTTGACCCCTATGATGATGAACAGATAAATGATGTGATGCTTAACGGTAAATTATCCATGGGTATGATAGATTAATGTCTAAAATGATTTATCTTTTATCCCCTCTTGTGCATGAAGAGGCTAATTCTTTACCCATGATAGCATTTAGCCTACATAAGAATATAGAAATAGATTTGACAACATATGAACTACTGATGTTTACCTCTAAACAAGCAGTTAAAAGTATTGAAGTGCTTAATCCTCTGTGGAGAGAGCTTCCTTGTCTTGCTATTGGTGATGCAACTGCCCAAGAGATTAGAGACTTAGGGGGGAAAGTGATGTACCAACCTGAAAATTTTTATGCTAAAGTAGTAAGCAAAGAAATAGTTAAGACATTTAAAGAGAAAAAGATTCTTTATCTGCGACCCAAAGAAGTTTCATTTGATGCAAAAGCATATTTAGAAACACAAGATTTAGAATTAACTGAAAAAATAATTTATGAAACAACATGTATTTCATATGAAGATAAACAGAAACCTCTGAAAAATTCGATTATTATTTTCACTTCACCTTCAACTATAAAGTGTTTTTTTAAAAGCTTTGATTGGGATAAAAGCTATACTGCTGTAGTCATTGGAGAGTCTAGTAAAAAGCATTTGCCTCCTGAAGTTGTAAGTGTTGCGATAGCACGTTTTCCAAAGATTGATGCCTGTATTACTAAAGCCAAAGAAATTTTACTCTCTTCTAACTCCAAATAGGCTATAATTTATTTAACCTAGGTGATGCGAGACTGTATTTGGGGTCCAACATTAATCTTAGTGGGACATGTAGTCTCTTGGTGTGTGGAAGTTTTTCGTTTGAGTCTATGTAAGTAGGCGAGAAATCATCCCCTAAAAAGAGACTCCCTCCTACACCGTTGGCTATTCGGGCCGATTAGAACAGAACGCTCACCCGGGGTATTTATTGGCAACGATTTTTGCACGCATAGGACTTTGGAAAGCTAGTCGACGAACCGCATGTTCGCCTCATATCTTCCCAAAACCCTCTACGCACAACTCTCGTCACTACTAAACACACCGTAGATTTAATTTGGAGAAATAGATGAAGGTATTGATAATGGGTGCAGGGGCTAGAGAATACTCTATAGGTTTAGCACTCTCTAAAGATAAAAATGTTGAGAAGATTTATTTTGCTCCTGGCAATGGAGCTACGGATGAGTTAGGTAAGAACTTAGATATCTCTGATTTTTCTAAGCTTGCCGATTTTGTTGAAGCAAATGATATAGAATTAACTATTGTGGGTCCTGAAGGTCCATTGGTAGATGGTGTGGTGGATGTTTTTGAAGCAAGAGGGCTGACTATCTTTGGACCAAGTGCCAAAGCAGCACAACTTGAAGGTTCTAAAATTTTTATGAAAAACTTTCTTGCACGCCATAATGTACCTACCGCAAAATACATTGAAACAGACTCTCTCCAAGATGCTTATAAATTCATTGGAACACTAGAAGTCCCTATTGTTGTTAAGGCAGATGGGCTTTGTGGTGGCAAGGGTGTGATTATCGCACAAAGTTATGACGAAGCGAAGAGGGCTGCTGGCGAAATGTTAAGCGGTAATTCTTTTGGCGAGGCAGGAACAAGCATAGTGATAGAAGAGTTTTTAGATGGTTATGAACTTTCAGTGTTTGCTATATGTGATGGAGAAGATTATGTGGTATTGCCTGCGGCACAAGACCATAAAAAACTTCTCAATGAAGATGAGGGTCCAAATACTGGAGGTATGGGAGCATATGCACCTACACCACTGGTCAATGATGAGATTTACAAAAAATTAGATGAACGAGTTATAATACCTACATTAGAAGGCATGAAGGCAGAAGGTATGCCATTTAAGGGAGTACTATTTATTGGCGTAATGATAGTAGAGGGTGAGCCTATCATTTTAGAGTATAATGTACGTTTTGGTGACCCTGAATGTGAGGGACTTATGCCGTTGCTAAAGTCCCCAGCGTCAGAGCTTTTTTATAAAGCAGCCATAGGTGATTTAAAAAATGCTACAATAGAGTTTCACGATAAATATGCAGTGAGTGTTGTGATGGCTTCTAAATATTACCCTTATAAAAGTTCAGCTATGGCGGAAATTATTGTAGATAATATTTACCATGAAGAATTAATTGAAAATGCACACATTTCTTATGCGGGTGTTACACGTGGAGAAGACGGGAAACTATATGCATCGGGTGGTAGAGTTTTGGTTTGTGTCGGTTTAGGTGAGAGTATAGCAGAGGCACAAAAACATGCATACATGCTAGTGGGTCAAGTACATTTTTTGGGAAAACAGTGTCGAACAGATATTGCATATCAAGCACTTTAGGGAGAATTTATGTCTAACATTAGGTTATTATTAAAATTTATATTCATGCTTATTTTGGGCATGTCTTTTAACAGCACTTTTCTTTTTTCTTCTTCAGATAAAATTGAAATCAAAGCAAAAGCTATTGAGTCTATCAATAATATTATAATAGCAAGAGATAATGTCATTGTCACTTATGACAATATGGTCATTAAAGCAAATAGTGCAAAGTTTGATAAGAATAGCAAAATACTCATACTTGATGGAAATATAGAGACCATTGGCTATAACGGTACAAAAGAGCATAGTCAGCATATGGAGATTGATACCAAAACCAATGAAGTTACTTTTGAAGAACTTTTTCTTTTGAGCGAAAATGATGTTTGGATTGTGTCAAGCAGTGTGACAAAAAAAGAAAACAAATATACACTTGGGACATCTGTAGTTTCAAGTTGTGACATAGCAGACCCATTATGGACGATGAGATTTTCTGATTCTGTTTATGATACTGATGAAAATTATATGAAAGTCTATAATGCAAAACTATATATGTGGGATATTCCAGTTTTTTATACACCATACATAGGGTATTCTACCAACAAACAAAGAAGTTCAGGGCTTTTATTTCCTTTATTTGGATATGCAGCTGAAGAAGGATTTATGTATGAGCAACCTATATTTTGGGCTATTTCGCCTAGTGTTGATGTAGAAATTAACCCTCAAATCCGTACTTCTCGTTCTTTGGGAGTATACAGTACTTTAAAGTTTGTTGATAGTAATCACTCTGAAGGAACATTAAGAGTAGGATATTTTAAAGATTTTGAAAGCTTTACAGAAGAATATGGCTTGCCAAATGATAAACATTTTGGGTTTGAATTTAATTATCAATCTTCGGAAGTATTTCAAAAGCATTTTAGTAAAAATTTTAAAGATGGTTTATATGTCAATGTAAGATATTTAAATGATATTGATTATTTAAGATTACAAAAAAATAATCTTGCCCACTTTGGTTTAAATCCACTACAAGAATCTCGCGTTAACTATTTTGCAGAAAATAATGAGTATTACTTCGGATTAAATGCAAAATATTTTATAGACACAAGGGTGAATGTAGATGATGATAAAACCTTGCAAATACTTCCTTCTATGCAGTTCCATAAGTATCTGGATCATTTTATTTCAAAAAAAATTACTTACAGTGTGGACTTTAAGGTAAATAATTTTGATAGGAAAAAAGGTACAACAATGCAGCAAGCAGAGCTGAGAATACCTTTAGAATTCACAACCTCTTTCTTCGATGATTTTTTAAGTCTTTCATTGGGCGAAGAATTTTATTATAGTAAATTCTTTTTTGGAAATGGAGATTTTGTCTATGATGACTATCAATACTATAGTAATATACATAAAGCAAAAATTTTTACAGATTTAACGAAGGAGTATGAGGGTTTTGTGCATGTACTTCAGCCTTCTATAGCATACTTAAAACCTGGAAGTGAGAATCAGTCACCTATAGAACTCTCCCAATTAGACCCTGATCAAAAAGCATTATTTTCTGTAGGATTACCTGAAGAGCAGGTCAGATTTGCATTGAGTCAATACTTTTATGATGATACAATGAAATTAAAATTTTATCAAAGATTGACACAAAAATATTATACTGACAGAGCATATAAGTTTGCTGACTTAAATAATGAAATGCAGTATAGTTTTGACTCACTTGTACTCTATAATATTGTTGGATATTCACACGAATTTGAGAAGATACGCTTTGCATCTTCGTACTTATCTTATAGGCAAGCAGATTATCGCTTTAGTTTAGGACATGCCTATAAGGAAGTTTTGGCAGATGAACCAAAAGCAAGAGCAGTAAATGATGTAAATTTCGATTTTAGCTATGCGTATAATACACAGTTTAGTTTTAATGGTGGACTCACCTACAATATAGATGATGCTACTAGTAGACAATGGAAAGTCGGTGCTAGTTATTATCGTGATTGTTGGAGTATGGTAGCTTCTGTAAGGCAAGACATACGTCCTACATCAGTAGGTTCTCTTTCTCAAAATACTTTTTATTTGCAACTTAATTTTACACCATTTGGCTCCATAGGGACGGATACATTAAAATAATGTTTTCTCCCAAAGAAGAGATAGACAGAGCATTGGAAACCTTGCAGTTACCAAAGCTAGTGACAAAAAAAAATATCAAAGACCAATATCATTTTTTGGCTAAAAAAAATCATCCTGATATTGGTGGCAAGGTAGAGAAGATGGAGGCACTTAATTATGCCTATAAACTTTTGATACACTATGTAGATAATTTTCGTTATGCTTTTGATGAAGACGAAATAAGTAAACAATTTCCAGGAGTAGACTATGCCCAGCGATTTAAGCCCTAATATCTATTTTAAAGATAGGGAAGATGCTTCAGAACAATTGATTGAAACATTGCCTATAGAATTACTCTCAAAGAGCGAAACGGTTGTTATAGGTGTGAGTGAAGGAGGTGTTTATTTTGCAGATAAAATCGCAAAAGCATGCCAAGCAAAAATGGATATTTTACTCACCGAACCCATACTCGCACCCAATAATACTGAAGTGTCAATTGCGATGATTTCGGAGACAGAAGAAGTGGTGATGCATAAAGCTCTGATTCATGCTTTTGGTATCAATGAAGACTTTGTATATAGTGAAGCACACAGAAAATATGAAGAAGAGGTGCTAACATACGTATACAAATATCGTAAAGGTAGAGATTTGCTCTCGTTGGAAGGGAAATATGTTGTTCTGGCTGATGAATGTATAGAAACAGGCTTAACAATGATGGTGGCTTTAAAATCAGTCATTGCAAGAGGAGCTAAAAATATCTATATTGCTACACCTATTTTAGATAAAACAGTCTACCAAAACTTACTCACAGTATGTGATGGTGTATTTTGTCCCCATAAGATACAAGACTATATTTCGATAGAATACTACTACCAAAACTTTGAACCACTCTCTTTTGAAGAGATTGAAGAGATTGTTGAAGCACAAATGCACATAAATAAAAATGATACCCATAAGGATAATGAAATAAATGAATGAACAAATTGTAGAGAAAATCATAGAGATAGAAGTAAATAATCTTCAAGAAACATATACGTTTAATAAAGTAGCAAAACAAGCCTCTGGTGCAGTAATGTATAGTCAAGGCAAAGCAGTACTTGTTGCAGCAGTTGCCATAGATGAAAAAGCAGTAGATGAAGATTTCTTGCCTCTGACTGTTCAATATATGGAAAAATCGTATGCAGCAGCTAAGATTCCTGGAGGTTTCATTAAGAGAGAGACTAAACCTGGAGATTTTGAGACACTGACTTCTCGGATAGTAGACCGTTCATTACGTCCACTTTTCCCTGAGGGCTTTTACTATCCTGTAACCATTACTGTGATGGTTGTAAGTTCAGATGAAAATGTAGATATGCAAGTAGCAGCACTTCATGCTGCAAATGCTGCACTC
Source organism: uncultured Sulfurovum sp. (assembly GCA_964468535.1). Classification (GTDB taxonomy): domain Bacteria; phylum Campylobacterota; class Campylobacteria; order Campylobacterales; family Sulfurovaceae; genus Sulfurovum. Next base: position 4,947 of record CAYXTZ010000010.1, on the reverse strand, counting down.
TTTGTTTCAGACATACCTGTTACACAGTCTATTGCTGCTGTTAGAATAGGTACAGAGGGCGATGACTTGGTGATTAATCCGACTCTTTCTCAGCAAGAGAACTCTGAACTTGATTTATTGGTTGTGGGGTCTGGTAAAGATGTAGTGATGATAGAGATGCGTACTTTAGCAAGTAAAGAAGATGAAGGGCAGTCCGCCAATGAGTTTTCAGAAGAGGCACTTGTAGATGTTATTTCTATGGCTACAGAAAGTATTGAACTTGCAACAAATGCATATATAAAATCATTTACACCTGAGGTGAGAGAAGCACTTAGTTTAGAACTAGGTGAAGAAAAAGTAGATGAATCACTGTATAGCTACATAGAAAATACTTATGCACAAGATGTAGAAAAAGCCATCAGTCATATGGCAAAGTCTGAACGTTCTTCTGAATTAAAAAAGATACGTACACGTATTATGGAGTCACTATTATCAGAAGGAAAAGAGGTAGATAAAGGACTTGTTTCTAAGGTATTAGAACTGTATAAAAAAACCATTGTACGAAGCATGATATTAGAAAATAATACTCGTGCAGATGGGAGAGCTTTAGATGAAGTACGTCCTATTTCTATTGAGACAAATCTACTCCCTTCTGTACACGGTTCATGTCTTTTCACTCGCGGACAAACACAAGCACTGGTCACGGTGACGCTTGGAGATAAAAAAGATGCACAAATGTATGAACTCATTACTAAAAATTCTTCACAAAATGAAAAGTTTATGGTGCATTATAATTTTCCAGGCTATTGCGTAGGGGAAGCAAAGTTTATAGGAGCTCCTGGACGTAGAGAGTTAGGACATGGAAACCTTGGTAAGAGGGCAATGGAAGCAACTATTCCTTTAGACTATGATGGGAGCATTCGTATCGTTTCGGAGATTTTGGAGTCTAACGGTTCTTCTTCTATGGCTACTATTTGTGGAGGGTCTTTGGCACTAAGGGCTGCAGAAGTACAAACGACAGCATTGGTAGCGGGGATAGCTATGGGATTAGTTACTGATGGGACTAAATATGCAGTACTTACAGACATTATGGGACTAGAAGACCATGATGGAGATATGGATTTCAAAATAGCAGGAACTGCACAAGGGATTACAGCCTTACAGATGGATATCAAACTGGGTGGTATAGATATGGCTGTACTCAAAGATGCACTTATGCAAGCAAGTAAAGGAAAAAACCATATTCTATCGTTGATGGAAGATGCAGCGAAAAACATAGAAACAAGTGCAGCACTTCCAAGTATAGAGAATTTTTCTATTCATCCCTCTAAAATAGTGGATATTATAGGAAAAGCAGGAGCTACGATACGAGAGATTATCGAGCGTTTTGAAGTAAGTATCGACCTTGACCGTGATGTGGGTGGTGTTAAGGTCTCAGGTGGGGACAAAAGTAAAGTAGCTGCGGCTAAAGCACATATAGAAGGCATTGCTTCTACTCCTGTTAAAAAACAGATGGAGTATAAAGTAGGAGAGTCTTATGACGGTAAAGTAAAACGTATCGTAGATTTTGGACTCTTTGTAGAAATGCCAGATGGTTTTGATGCCTTGTTGCACATCTCAAAAGTAGCAAAAGAGCGTGTGAATAATCTTTCAGAACGTTATAGTGAAGGTGATGCTATTACCGTAGTTGTTATGGAGCAAAAAGGCAAAAAAGTTGAGCTAGCTACACTTGATTTTTTAGCATAAACAATGAAAGAAGAGCGTAAAAAGAGTATGGCAAAAAAAGACGAAAAATATGCATTTCCCTGGGGATTTAACTTAGGAAACTTACGTAATGAAAATGAAAGTATACCTTTGTATACAGCTAGCAATAATGGGGGTTTTTGTTTACTTTACGATAAAGTCTCTGAAGCTAAGGCCGATGTTTTACTAGAGAGCCTTTGCCTAGAGTTACTTTCAGTCATACCCCACGGAAGTTTAAAGGTGGATATGTTTGATTTTGGGAAAAAGAAGTTTTATTCCCTCTCTCCCTTGCAGGCTATAGAACTCTACCAAGTAGCATATACAGATGAGATGATGACAAGTCTTTTTGAAAGTCTTGAAAAGACAATTATCTCCAGGCATGATGATTTACTATGTTGTAATAGACCAAGTATTAGTGAACATAATCAAAAGTCAAGACTCAAAGAGACTTATCATGTAGTACTTATTAATTTGAAAAATTTTCCAAAAGAAGATATTGAGTTAAGAAGAATTAAAAATTTTGTAGAGTCAGCCTATCATGCAGGTGTTTATGTGATTGCTTTTGGTTACCTAGAAAGTGAACAAAGTAAAAATAAAAATATACAGGAAATTTTAAATCATTTTAAAAAGTTAAGAGTTATAGAGGGAGAGTTTAGTATTACAAAAGAAATTTTTGAATTTACAGAACTGTTGGAAAATCATAATTTTGAATCACTAAATCTCAATAAAGCAGACTTACTTCAAAAGATATTTGCCAATGCAGACCTCGAAAAAATGATGGATCCTGAGAATATAAAGCTAGAAATAGACACCAAGGTAAAATCATAAGAGAATCTAATAAAATACTATTTTATTAGATTCTATTTAGCATACTGTAATCATATTTATCTTATTATTATGAATAGGGGATAAGATAGCTAATCTAGGTTTTAAAGCGTTAACAAAGGGCATACATGGGTCTAACGGAAATAAGTTTTTATATGATTTTTATCATTCTACTACTATTGTTACTTATGGGGTTGTATTTTTATTTTAAAGCAAAACTTTTAAAACAAAATCGTAAATTTACTGAGACTATTAAAAAAGTAAAAGACAGGGAAACAAATAAAAATATTTTATTCTCAAACATGAGTGATGATATTTATCAGCTCACGCAAACTCTAATCAATCCTGACGAAACAAAAGATGGAACAGTCAAAGAAGATATCTTAACTTCAACAAATAACTTACGAGAACTCTTGAAAATTCAAGCCAATAAGATAGAAGTCTATAATGAGAACTTTATCTTTGGTCATATGCTTGGTGATGTTTCGGTATACTTATCATCAAATTTTGGGAAAATAAATACAGAAATTATTTATGATATTGATAGCAATGTACCACGGTATCTAAGAGGCGATATAATACATTTTTCTCGTATTATCAATAACTTACTTGAATTCTCTATCCAAGCAACACCTATTGGGAAAGTAACATTAGCAATAACTGCTCATAGGGCTAGGGCAAATGATATTATTTTGACTGTTGAAATAAGCAGTAGTGGTACTAGAGTGAATCAAGAGGTGCTCGATAGACTGTTCACTCTTCAGTATAATAATAAAAAAGAAGAGCAGGCAAGCATCAGACTTTACATCGCAAAAAAATTAACCCTAGCTATAGGGGGGACTATAGAGACACAGAGTAAGGCATCTAAGGGAAATACTTTTACTTTACAAGTTCCCATGAAGCTTAATGCGTCATCTGAGCTTCAAGAGTTTACTAGTGTTAAAAAAAGACTAGTGGCTAAAAAAGTATTGATTTATTCTGATAAGGTAGAAACTGCTTTGATGCTTCAAGCGTTATTTACTTACTTCTATGAGGATGTGTTGATTGTGAGCAGGGAGGAGATTGATAGAGATATTGTAGACTTTGTCAATTTTGACTTACTTGTTTTAGATAATATTTTCTTTAGCACTGTAAACAATGAACAGCTAAAACAAAAAAAAGAGATGAAAGATTTCCGTATTATTGCATGTAGTAGTATTTTTTCGAGCAATGAGCATGGTGAAAATATCTTAGTGGATGCACATATGCACACTCCATCAAGCTTAGAACAAATTGTAGAGCTTTTGGAGCAGTTAGGACTAGATAAGAAAGATACAATATGTGAGTTTCCTGAAGTTAATGTCGTATCTACAGGCAAAAAAAGTACTGAAATACAGGTACACAAAGCAGCCATCGAAGAAGCACAAAATATTGATATAGATTGCTTTACCTATTTTAAAGGAACTAGACTACTCATCGTAGAAGACAATATGATTAATCAAAAAATCATAGTGAGTGTGCTTAAAAAATCTGGTATGGAAATAGAAATAGCAAACAATGGACAAGAGGCCTTAGATATATTATTTCAAGAAAAAAAGAGTTTTGATCTTATTTTAATGGACATTAGTATGCCAGTGATGGACGGACTTGCAAGTACAAAAAAAATACGAGAAAAAAGTGAATATGATAGTATACCAATTGTTACATTTACGGCTTTTGCTATGGGTACAGAAATAGAAGAAATGTTTAATGCTGGTGCAAATGCATACATTACAAAACCCCTTAACATTAAAAAACTTTATAACGTTTTTTATATGTTCCTTTCTCAAATCAATAGAGAAGTTTCTATACAGCAAGAAATTCAAATTGAAGGTTTAGATATAGAGGCAGGAATTTATCATGCAGATGAAAGTGAAGCTCTTTATAAAGAGACGCTTAAAGAGTTTGTGTTAACGTATAAAGACATGGTACAACTTATGCCAAAATGGTTAAAGGAAAAACGCTATGAGCGTGTAAAACTCGGATGTAATGAGCTTCAAGGCATGCTAGGTCCTATTGGGGCTTATGAAATGAAGGAACTTGTTGATGCAATACAAAAAAACTTTCTCTATAATAATGAAGAGTTTTTAGATGAATACATTGTACTTTTCCCTCAAAAACTTTCTAGTCTTATCGAAACAATACAGCGTTATTTAGGTAGACAGTAAAGCAAGATTCTTTTTTAATCTTCTTTAGATATAATTTCATCGTTCATTAAAGTTTTTAGTAGGGAAACAGCTTGCATTTATGTGGTTGTTGGCAATGAAATCATTGTTTACGCTATCCGAATAGACTTTACAAAACAAAACTATAGTCGAAGAGACTCTAACTCTATTAAATATAAGGATATTAAAATGAAAAAGTTTTTCTTACTTTTCTTGG
>CAYXTZ010000009.1:4636-18143 GCA_964468535.1 uncultured Sulfurovum sp. | reverse complement strand
CTCTATTGGTAGTCTGGCTATCTACTAGAGACCCTTGGACTTTCCGTACCCACCTCGCGATGAATTTGGCTTTTTCAATACAGATTAACTGTATGGAAAGATTATATCAGTCCAAAACTTAAACTATGACATTTCCATGACAATTTAATTATAATTCAATACAAGTACCTACACCTGAGCTTGTAAGTATCTCCAAAAGTAATGAATGTTCCACGCGTCCATCTATGATATGTGCCTTTTTTACTCCACCACGTAGTGCCTCTATACACGCATCCACTTTTGGTACCATACCACCTTGTATCGTGCCATCTTGTTTTAATGCTTCTGTTTTTTCTATGCTAAGGTTTGTGATGAGTTTCATGTCTTTGTCAAGTACTCCAGGTGTGTCTGTTAGAAAAAGTACTTTTCTAGCTTCCATTGCTACTGCTATCTTAGAGGCTGCTAGGTCAGCGTTAATGTTAAACCCAGGGTGTCCCATAGTAGAACTCCCTGCGATGGGTGCTATGACAGGCACAGCCCCATCATCTATAATGTTATTCACTATTTCTGGATTGATATGCTCTATGTTTCCTGTGTAACCAAAATTTTCAAAGTCTTTTGGCACTCCTTTTAAAAAGCCCCCATCTTTCCCTGAAATTCCTATGGCCTTAGAGCCATGGTTGTCCAGGAGTGAAACTATCTCTTTATTTATCTGCCCTGAAAGTACCATTTCAACCACACGCATAACCTCTTTTGTAGTCACACGTTGTCCGTCTACAAATGTAGTATCAACGCCCAGTTTTGAGAGTAAATCTGTGATACTTTTACCTCCACCATGCACCACTATAGGTTTCATGCCTACTAGATGCAAAAGTACAATATCTTGGGCAAATTGTTCTTTAAGCGTTTCTGAGGTTTGTGCAGAACCACCATATTTTATGACTATTTTTTCATTTGAAAAACGTTTAATGTATGGCAAAGCTTCAAGCAGGGTTTTTACAACTTCTATGTTATCTCTCACACGTAAATCCTTGGGTTTTATAGTTATTTATTATAACATTGATTGGCTGTATATCATGAACCTTTATTTTGCTCTTATTTTAATCATATGAAAACCTTTTGAACGAGAAAAACTAGCACTTTGTCCTACACTTATTACCGTTCCATCACTCATGGCTGCTATGCCGTATGCAATGTCTCTTTCTTTGTCACCATAGACCTGCGACCAAATGAGTGTACCATTTTTATCTAGTGCTATTATATAGACACTATGTGAGCCTTTACCTAGCGTACTTGTACCTCCAGATAGCATAAACCCGCCATCTTGAGTACTGGTCACAGCATTTCCATACTCGTAGTATTTAAATCCATACACCTTATGCCACAATACCTCGCCTGTAGCTGATAATTTCATTACCGTTAAGTCTGTCTGTTCACTACCGTATGAACGTGTTTTACCGACTGCTACCATGCCACCATCAGAAGTAGCTGTGACACTTTCTAGAGAATCATCATCATATTCCCCAAATGTTTTTGTCCAAAGTTGCTTTCCATTTTGGTCTAGTTTCATCACAAAAAACTCTTCATAGTTTTTACGTGTTGCACGCATACCCACTAAAGCCAAGTTCCCATCACTAAGTCTTGTCAAGTCATATGCTTCATCTCTTTTTTTACCACCCACAGTACGAGCAAAAACAGTTTTTCCCTCTTTGTCTAGTTTGGCGATATAAATATCTCTCTCTTCTGAGCCAAAAGATTCTGTGTCACCTACTATCATCACAGAACCATCATCTAAGCCAACTATTCCCCCTGCTTGTTCATCTCTATCTCCACCTATGGATTTTTGCCAAAGTAGCTTACCCTCTAGCGTTACTTTTGCTACATAAATATCTCTATCATAATTTTTAGAGAGTGACTTGCTCATGCCTAAAATAAAAAGATGTCCATCTGCCGCACGTGTAATGGCTCTGCCCTCATCTTCTTTTTTACCACCAAGTAAAATCGTCCATTTCATTTGCCCATTTGCATCCATACGAGAGACACAGATGTCTGTACGCTTCGCAGCAAATGATTTACATGTACCTACTATGGCACTCTCTGCATTATCAAGAGCCACGATATCATAAGCGATATCATCATCTTCTCCACCATATATCTTTTCCCATACTTTCTCAAACACTTCTTTTTTAACAACTTTATCTTTTTTCTCTTGAGGTACCTTGTTTGCTAGTGCATTACTACTTAATATTATTACCCCCATGACTATCAACATATTTTTTAACATATATACTCCTTTTGAAAATTCTTAATATAACTATCTACAGATGAAAATACTCTACTATTAATCTCTAATTCTAACTTCATCAATGAAAGAGGTAACTTAAAATCTTGCATTTTAACAGCATCTTTTTGCGTCACTAAAAGTGTTTCTGCTCCACATTTTTCCATTTCACTTCTAAGTATGTTTTCATCAAAGTATGCATGGTCTTCTAGCCTATATTTTTCAAGTACTCCATCGGGCAGATAACTGTCTAATCGTGATGGATTGGAAATCGCCGTAACAAGTAACATTTTTTCACTCAAATTTTCAAAAGAAACTACTCTTTCAAAGTCTTCACCTTCTACAGCTATTATATCTGCAACTCTTCTAGTGAAATAGAACTCTCTTAGTCCGCCTGAGGGAAATGGTAGTATATTGGGCATACATTTGGGTTCAAGTAGTATTTCAAATTTTTTTAACTCTACTCTACTGAACCCATCATCTAAAATGATAAGTTTCGCTCCTGCTCTCATAGCAAGCTCTATGGCAAGTATTCTGTTTTCACTTACTATAACTGAAGCATTGGGTAAAGACTGTGCTATAAGCATAGCTTCATCCCCGCCTTGTTTGACATTTACAAGTATCTTTCCTTTATAGCTCACTTCCATAAGCCCCACACTATCACGTCCATACCCTCGTGAGATTACAGCCACATCTGTATAGCGTGATGCAAGAGCTATCACAAAAGGTGTTTTACCTGAACCACCCACTTGCAAATTACCTACAGAAACAATAGGGATACTAAAACTGTTTTTAACACTAAATATTCTACGTAAAAACATCGCAGTACCATACAGCAAAGAAAGTGGAAATAAAAGTACCATCAGTACATAATGATAGTACTTGGGTGAAAAAAACATTTGCTCAAAAAAACCTCTCATATACACTCCCTTGCACCTAATTTTTTTATCTCTATACAGCTAAAACCTGCTTCTTTTCGTGCCTCTACATTTACATGAGGACGATGTTTATCTAGTAAGTCATAACGTTCAAGTATTTCAAAATAAACCTCTTCACCTTTGCCCTCTTTCTCACAAAGATACTTAAACCATCTGTCACCTTTGAGTACGTGGTCTATCTCTTCTTCGTAAATGATGTTCAGTATCTCTATGAGTTTTGAAACTTCTGTTATCTTACGCTTGTTATGTAGTTTTTTGATGATTTGTGGACTTACGTCTAACCCAGAAGCTTCAAAATAACGTGGAACTATTGCCATACGGTCTAAGATATCATGAGCCGTATTATTTGCAGCATCAAAAAGTCCAGAATGCACGGGAAAATCACCATATGTAAAGCCAAGTTCCCCCAGTAACACTTCTAGCATTTGAAAATGCCGTATCTCGTCTGAAGCTACTTCGAGCCAGTCCAATTTGTACTGCATAGGCATCTGAGGGTAACGATACACTGCGTCAAGTGCTAAGTCTATGGCAGAAAACTCTATATGTGCGATGGAATGCACCAAAGTTGCAAGACCTTCCTTGCTCTCAAAGTCTTTTCTGTGAGGTAAATCTTTAGGAGAGACAATCGTGCAGTAAGTAGCATAAGAGGGAACATCAAATATTTTTGGAGAAAAACCATCCTCTACCCTAACCTCATTTTGGTTACAATACTCCAAACACTGAGAAGTCAATGCTTTTTTGACTAAGATGTCATCACTTGAAATGGCTTGTTCTAACACATCATAGACATTCATAGGAGAATTATAACATGGAAATTAAAATACAACCTATGGGTTCTACCCAAACCAATTGCTACATCGTTACTATTGATGCTAAGGATTTCATTATTGACCCTGGTATGGGTGCTACTAAATGGGTGCTAGATAATGTCACAAATCCCATTGCCATACTCAATACTCATGCACATTTTGATCATGTGTGGTCAAACAAGTCTGTACAGGATGCACTTAAAATTCCTATCTACTGTCCTAAAGGTGACACATTTATGCTAGAGAAATGTCCCCTTGGTCAAAATGTACCAGAAAGTGAAGCAAACTATGAAGTTGTAGGTGATGAACTCTTAACTCTCGAAGGGGTAAAGATACAATACATTTTGTTCTCAGGTCACACCCCAGGTTGCAGTATAATCCAGATAGAAGATGCATGGTTCTCGGGCGATTTTCTCTTTCAACAGTCCATAGGTAGATGGGATTTTCCTTTTTCAGATGCACAAAAAATGCTAGAGAGTTTAGAAAAAGCCATTAAAATAAGCGAGGACTATATTATCTACCCAGGACATGGTCTAAATACCACGCTAAAAGCAGAACAAAAAGTGATGCCATACTGGATAGAGCAGGTGAAAAATACTATCTAAATAATTTGCTTATGTCTAAGTGTGTTTCTAAAGTCACCTATTTACCATGCGCACATTTACCCGCTGCACACTTCCCTGCTTCACATTTCATTTGAAAGGGTTCTAATTCTCCTTGTGGTGTATCTTGAAGTACATCAAAGACACCTTCATTGTAGAGAATATAGGTAAACACTGCAGCCAAAATAGCAAGTACTAAAAGAGTATAGAGAATAAATTTTTTCAAAAGAGAGAACCTTTAAGATTTTAATAAAGAAGAGTATAGCAAAAAAGAGATAAACAAACTAAAATAGGACTACAAAGTATAGTCCTATAAAAAAGTATATTTAGTAAGAAAATTTATACCCACGTCTACGTACTGTATGTATCACTTGGAATCCAAGGATACTTTTTAAACGTTTACGTATTTGGTTAATGGCTACTTCTACCGTGTTGTCACTCACATATTCAGGTTCTTCCCAAAGTGCATTGATAATCTCATCTTTTGAGAATACACGCTGCTTACGTAGTGCTAGATAGGCTAAGATATCAAATGTTTTACCATTAAGTGAAACAATTTTTTCATCATATTCTATCTTTTTATTGGCTATGTCAATGACTAGTTTTTCAATATTTACATGTGTTCCAAAAAGATGTCTCATATTTGAAAGTACACGTGCCGCTATGAGGTCTGGGTGTTCACAGTGATTATAGACTACATCATCTACCCCTAAGTCAAAAAAGCTTGACTGTGCCATAATGTTAGAAGTTAAGATAATAATCTTCGTTTCACTCTTTTTCTTTTTCACTTCGTTAACATAACGTTCAAGAGAAAATTTAATCCCCTCATCTACGATGATTACAAGTTCATAATGTCTAAAGTCTGTAAAGTTTGTTGCATCATACATATCTTTTGCATTGTCAACAATACAGATAAAATACTCTTCTAATTCTTTTTCAAGTTCCTTGACGTATTCGTCACTAAATCCTACTGTTAATATTCTCATTCTTTTCCATTCAATAAAAGTAGAAAACTTAAAGTTTTTCCACTTTTAGCATTTATTTATGTATTTATAGCAAAATATACCTTGTTTAAAAATAAAACCAAAAAATTTATAAACTCTTTTCTGCCCTAATATACACTCTTTTTGGTGCAGAGTAACCTTCGATTGTCTTAGTTTTATCATTTGGGTCTAAGAAATCTTCTAAGCTTTGTGTGTCTATCCACTCTGTTTTTCTTTGTTCATTTATTTCTGTCACCATAGTCTCCAATACCTCTACACTTTCAAAACCAGCTCTATGGCACCAGTTTATGAGTGCAGGTACTGTAGGTACAAAATAAATATTTGGTATCTTAGAGTAGCGGTCTTTTGGTGTCAAGCACATCTCATCTTCACCATCTATCATAAAAGTATCAAGTATGAGTTCTCCCCCTTTATTTAAGCCTTTAAAAAGAGATTTTAGCATTGCTATTGGGTCTGAACGATGATAAAGCACTCCTAGGCAAAATAATGTATCAAACTTGTGTTCATAAAATTCTACATGCTCTACACCCAAAAGTTCATAAACGATATCTGACTTTATAAAATGATTTAAAAATTGAAATTGAGAATAATAAATAGCTGAAGGGTCAAACCCTATAAGTTTTTTAGGTGCATGGCTTTGCATGCGAAAAAGATAGTATCCATTGTTACAGCCTATATCACCTACTATTTTATCTTTGATGTCAAAGTGGGGTTCTAGTAAGTTGTATTTGATTTGGCTTTGCCATTCAGAGTCTATGAAAAGGTCATTTATCTCAAAAGGGCCTTTTCGCCAAGGCTTCATGAGAAGAGCTGTATCTTTGGTTTTCTTTTCATCCTCTTTAGAAAGATTTGGAATAGTCACAGAGACACTGTCTCCCAAAATTACCTCAACATCATCATATTGAGGTAATTTTTTGATGGCTTCCTGGTAAGGAATAATGTTTTTCCATGTGAGCCATTTTTTTCGTTCTTCTCGAAGTAGGTCTAAATCCATCTATTTTTTAATGTACGCTCTCTTGATTTTTTGGTCAAACAATGGTTTGTTCCCTGCACGAGACACATCCACATTTTCTATTTTCCTAGCGATATCTTGTCCTTTTATTACTTCACCAAAAATGCTATGTTTGCCATTGAGCCAACCTGTTGGAGCTAAAGTAATAAAAAACTGACTTCCATTTGTTTTAGGTCCACTATTTGCCATAGCCAGTAAAAAAGGTTTATCAAACACAACATTTGCAGCAAATTCATCTTTAAATGGCTTACCCCAAATAGATGCTCCGCCCATACCTGTACCTGTAGGGTCTCCACCTTGAATCATAAAACCTTTGATGATTCTATGAAAGATGAGTCCATTGTAGTATCCGTTTTTAACATGCGTTAAAAAGTTCTCTACTGCAAGTGGTGCAACTTTAGGGTAAAGCTTTAACTCAATGTTTCCCACATTTGTTTCAAGCACAACTATGGGTGCTTTTTCTTCTGCTTGTACTTGTGTACTTAGTCCTAAAAATATTAAGACTGTCAATATATTTTTTATCATGCAATTATCCTTTAGATTTTATAGATAAAAGTATAGCAAAGTTAAATTTATTTTGCATAAGAAGTAGCCCTAACCTCACGTATGACATTCACTTTTATTTCACCAGGGTACTGCACTTTGGCTTGTATCTCCTTAGCTATCTCTTTGGAGAGGAGTACTGCTTCATTGTCTGACATCTTATTTGCATTTACTATGACGCGAATTTCTCGTCCTGCGTTAATGGCATATGCCTGTGTGACATTGGGTTTTGATGTGGCTATCTCTTCTACTTCTTTGACACGTTTTGTAAAACTCTCTAGCACTTCACGTCTAGCCCCTGGACGTGCAGCTGAGAGTTTGTCTGCTGCACAGACTGCTGCAGATTCTACTGAATCTGGTTCTTCGTGGCCATGATGTGCTAATATAGCATTGATAACAGAGGGATGTTCTCCATGTTTTCGACACAAGTCTACACCTATGTCTACATGTGAGCCACCCAAGTCTTGAGTAAGCGCCTTTCCTATGTCATGCAAGAGTCCTGCACGAAGCGCTAGCTTTTCATCTCCGCCCATTTCAGCTGCCATCACGCGTGCAAGTTTTGCTACTTCAAGTGTATGTGCTAAAGCATTTTGTCCGTAAGATGCACGGTATTTCATGCGTCCTATTAAGGTGATTAGCTCTTCATTCATAGGGAAAATTCCTAATTCTATGAGTATGTTTTCCCCCTCTTCATAGGTCTTTTCTTCAAACTCTTTTTGTACTTTTTCATGTACTTCTTCTATGCGTCCAGGATGTATGCGTCCATCTTCTATAAGTAGCTCTATCACCCTTGTAGCTATGGCACGCCTATAGAGGTTAAATGAAGATACTAGTATCACCCCTGGAGTTTCATCTACCACTATATCTACACCTAAAAGCATTTCTAAGGCTTTTATATTTCTCCCCTCTTTTCCGATGATACGACCTTTATGTTCATCACTAGGAAGATTAATGAGGTTTATCAGACGCTCTCCTGCAAAGTCACCTGCGTAACGTGTAGTGGCTTGTGCTAAAATATAATTGGCTTTTTTCTCACCCTCATTTTTAGCTTCTTGCTCATAACGTCTTACTATGGCTGCTACCTCAGCACGACTCTGCTCTTCTACTTTTTCTAAAATGTACGCCTTGGCTTCTTCTTTAGTAAATGCTGCCACATTTTGCATCTTCTCTACTGCTTCGTCTATGCTTTGTTGCTTTTGAGACTCCAATATCTCTAAAGACTTTTCTTTCCCCAGTAATTTCTTTTCAAGCACACGAAATGCTTCTTCTCGTAATGCAAACTCTCTTTCTTTCAAAATCAACTCACGATTACGTTCTTCTACTTTAGCCACACGTTCTTGGAACTCAGACTCTTGCTCTATGGCATTCTTTTTAATCTCCAGATGGGCATTTTTTAGCAAAAGTTCTGCCTCATGTCCCATAGCTTTGGCTTTAGCTTTTGCCTCTAATTCTAAGTGTTCAAATTGATGTGTTGCACTCTTTTTAAACCATAGATAACTCAATACCGTACCTATGGCTACTCCCCCCAATATACTGGAGACTCCTACTATACTTAACATTGTTTATCCTTCACGTCTAGGGCGTGAGTATCATGTCTGCTTTTACATCATAGTGCTCAGTTACTATCTCTTTGGCATAACACAATTCACGTGCCACAAAAACGACTTGTTTTATATTTTTTATATTTTTTTCAAAAAATCTATCATACATACCTTTACCAAATCCAACACGTCTATGCGTTGCATCTACTCCGACTATGGGTACGATAGCGATATCTATCTGTTTATTTCTATATTGTTTTGAATCTTTTGGTTCTTTGATACCAAACTGTTTTTTATGCAGCGGTAGTCTATATTTTACCAACCTAAAACTTTTACCTTCCATAAAAGGTACATAAAGCATACGTTTTTCTTTACGTAGTTTAGCAATAAGGGGATATAAGTTCACTTCCATTTTAAGTGGCAAATAAAGCATGATATTTTGAGCATCACTATCGACAATAGTCCTATATAATGCTTCTATGACTTTCTTATCTTTGATATATTTTCTACTTTTTGATACTTGTTTTAATCTTTGTATTGATGTTCTTCTAAAAATACTTTTAGCTGTCTCTTTACTCATTTCATATCCATTTTAATGCTCTTTTGCTATAATCGCAGTCTAATTATATCTAAAGGTACTATACGTGCATAAAGTAAATACTTTTCTTATCTCTTTTATATTAGTATTTATACTGGGCTGTGAAGATAAAAAAACATCCACTGGTACTATACCTATAGAAAACACCACCGAAGTTTTAAATCAGCCATCAAGCAAGGAAAACATGGATGATGAGCATAAAGTTTCCAAGAAAAATATCTCGGACATAATAAGCAAAGAAAACACACACTTATCTGATACTTTTAACATTTCAAACATGGAAGGCAAATCTTATACAGTAAGCGTTTTAAATCAAAAAGTAACCCTCAAAGAGGCTACAAAAAGTATTGTATTTGTCACTTTTTTTACAACATGGTGTTCGCCCTGTGTACGTGCTATACCCTATATGAATGATTTGCAAAAAAAATATCAAAATCAAATGATGCTCACAGGTATACTCATACATGACGCGATGCCAAAAGAGGAACTACGCTCTTTCCTTGCTAAGCATGAAGTGGGTTTTTTTGTCTCAAACAGCAGACACAACAATGACTTCTCAAGCCTTGTAGCAAAAACACTTGGGCTTTCTGAAAACTTTTCCATTCCTCTAACAGTCATATACGTTGAGGGACAATATTTTACGCACTATGAGGGCATTGTTCCTATTGAGATGATGGACTATGATATACAACAAGCACTCAAAATGATAAAACAATAAAGGTTTATACAAATGTTCAATCTACTTAAAAAAGTACTGGGTAAAACCAATGATGCTATCAAAGATGTAGCACCCAAAAAACGTAAAAATATACCAAAAGATGAGTTTGAAGACATTTTACTTGAAGCAGATGTCAATTATGAGCTAATAGAAAGACTACTAGAGGGACTACCTAAAAATATCAATAGAATTCAAGCCTTTAACTCCCTCATTTCTATCTTCCAGTATGATGTTGATTTTAAACTTTCTGATGAAAAACCTTTTGTGGAGATGATTATAGGGGTAAACGGTGCAGGGAAAACCACAACCATCTCCAAACTTGCACATCGTTATAAAGTTGAGGGCAAAAAAGTCATGTTGGGTGCGGGCGACACCTTCAGAGCTGCGGCCATTGAACAGCTCACACGCTGGGCAAACAAGCTAGACATCCCCATAGTTTCTACCCAACAAGGACATGACCCTTCCGCAGTTGTTTTTGACACTATTGAGTCTGCTACTGCGAAGGGGTTTGATAATGTCATCATAGACACAGCAGGACGATTACACACACAAACAAACCTCAGTGAAGAACTAAAAAAGATGATACGCGTAGCAGAGAAAGCAAAAACAGGCACACCCCATAGAAAAATACTTATCTTAGACGGTACACAAGGCAGTTCCTCCATCAACCAAGCTAAAGCTTTTGATGAAATGATAGGGATTGATGGCATTATCATTACAAAACTTGATGGTACTGCCAAAGGTGGTTCACTTTTAAGCATAGCTGATGAACTCAAAATGCCTATTTTATACATAGGTACAGGTGAACAGCCCGAAGACCTCATCACCTTTAAAGCCAATGCTTACATCAACACTATTTTAGATGAGATTTTTATCTAAAGGAAAGCTCTATAGCCCAAAGGTCTGAGCATAACTATCCTGGAGACTTGCTCTGTCTTTATAGTCTATCAAATCACCCACAATCACTATAACCTCTTGCTTTAAACCTTTATCATTCAGGGCATTTGCAAGTGTCTCATTTGCATTGGTTTTAATATACAGTGGTAAAATAGGCAAAGAATTTTTTAAGGCAATGATGCGAGAACCCTCTTTAAATTCCGTGATAACTAAGTCTGTTTTATTTCGAGTACCTTCAGGGAAAATAAATATCGATTCTCCACGCTTCACCGCTTGCTTGATATCTGAAAAAAAACCAGACATTTGGTTTTTTTCTCTATCAAGCAAGATAGAACCTGCATTACGCACAAAAAGTCCAAAGAAAAAAGAATTATACAATTCTTTTTTTGAAATCCAAGGACCAAATATATCTGCCTCCTCCAGTACTACCTCTACAATAGGAGGGTCAATAATACTTCTATGGTTTGAAACAATAAGATATTGCCCTTCTTTTGGTAGTTTTTCTTTATTTTCCACCTTAACTGTAATGTTGAGTGTTTTTAACTGTGCCACTGAGTACGCATGACGTAGTCTTTTTTTCTCCATGGGGTCATCTGTTCGTTTTAGTCTAAATCCAAAACTATTGGTCAAATATAATGCATATATGGCTTGTTTTATCGTATTTAATGTCACCATTACTCCTAATGTAAGTCAAATATAATTATACCTAAAAGAATTAAAAACGTAAAAATATGTCAATATGACATATTTTTACGTATACAAAAAAAATTAGATTACAATACACTCACAAGATACGGGAGTATAGTAATGGCAAAGAAAAAAACACTATTTGAGTGTCAGGCATGTGGCTTCCAGAGTCCTCGTTGGATGGGAAAATGTACTTCATGTAATGAGTGGGAAACCATAGTAGAACTCAGTACTGAACAGATGAAGTTTTTAAAAGAGATGGGTTCATCTAGTTCCTCTACTACCCTACTTTCAAAAGCAAAACCCATCACGCAAATAGAAGAAGATAATATTACTCGATTTACTTCTGGCAGTACAGAACTTGACCTTGTACTAGGTGGAGGCATAGTCCCAGGTTCACTGACACTTATAGGAGGAAGTCCAGGCGTTGGTAAATCTACTTTATTGCTTAAAATTGCAGGTAATCTTGCACGTGCATCAAAAAAAGTGCTTTATGTCTCAGGAGAGGAATCTGCTGGACAGATAAAACTTCGTGCCAATCGTTTAGATGCAAACCATGACAACCTATATCTCTTGCCTGAAATTAACCTAAGCACTGTTATATCTGAAATCAACAACCAAGACTATGAACTCATCATCATTGACTCCATTCAAACACTCTACTCTGAAGAAACACCATCAGCACCTGGTTCTGTGACACAGGTGCGTACCATCACCTTTGACTTGATGCGTATAGCAAAGTCCACACACATTCCCATCTTTATCATAGGACATATCACTAAAGATGGCTCTATAGCGGGACCCAGAGTGCTAGAACATATGGTAGATACTGTACTGTATTTTGAAGGAGATACTAACTCAGATTTACGACTATTACGTGGATTTAAAAATCGTTTTGGTGCTACCAATGAAGTGGGTATCTTTGAGATGAACAAAGAAGGACTAAACGATGCAAAATCTATGGCAGGAAAGTTTTTCAACAAAGAAAAGCTCCAATCAGGCTCAGCTCTTACTGTCATTATGGAAGGAAGCCGTTCCATCATCATAGAAGTTCAAGCTCTAGTCTCTGAGTCTTATGGACATGCAAAACGAAGTTCTACAGGCTTTGATAACAATCGTTTGGGCATGCTACTGGCTCTTCTTGAAAAGAAACTAGATTTACCATTGGGTACATATGATGTGTTTATCAACATCTCTGGAGGCATAAAGGTAAATGACCCTTCTGCCGATTTAGCTATCATTGCTGCTATACTCTCTAGCTATAGAAACCGTGAACTTAGTTCTGAGAGTTTATTTTTAGGAGAAGTGAGTCTTACAGGTGAGATACGCGAAGTCTCTAGTCTTACACAAAGACTCAAAGAGATAGAAACACAAGGGTTCTTAAAAGCAGTCATCCCTAACAAACCCCTTGAAAAAACAAACATCAAATGTTTCATTGCTGATGAAGTTTCTAAAGTACTTGAATGGATGTAATGGTATAATAGTTTTATGAAAATAGGAACAGACATAATACAAATCAAACGCATAAAAACACTTTTAGACAAATATGGCCTTACATTTAAAAAACGTTTTTTATGTGATAGTGAGATAAATACGCTTAAAAAAGTTGAAAGTATCGCAGGGTATTGGGCAGCGAAAGAAGCCATATCTAAGGCTCTAGGTTGTGGTATAGGAGCTAAGCTTTCATTTCATGACATTATTATCTCTAAAGATAAGCTTGGTGCACCTACCTTCTCACTTGTTCCCAAAGCCCAAGAAATACACCATATACAAAGTGCATCACTAAGCATCAGTCATGATGGCGGTTTTGCCATTGCAGTTGTTGCCATAACACACGAAGGATAAAAATGAAATTAACACTTACGCTCATCATCACACTTGGACTATTTACCGCTTGT
>CAYXTZ010000009.1:0-4536 GCA_964468535.1 uncultured Sulfurovum sp. | reverse complement strand
AAGCACAAACAGAAATGCCTCAACATGCTGTACCCCAAAGTAAACTTCCTCCTGCACCCAAGAAGAAACATGTACCAAAGGCCGTAGAAGATGCAAACTATAGTGATAAATATATGTACCCCGAAGACAGCAAAGCAGCAAAAAAAGACCCTGTTAAAAAAGAAGATACTTCTACTAGCACTTTACAAAGCATGACAAGAGAAGAGTGCATAAGCATGATAAGTCAAGAAAAATTTGACAGATACACAGCTATGTTTGGATCTGAAGCATCTTCCATCAAACGCTGTGCAATGCTTAAAGCAATGAAAAAGTAAACTACTTCTTTAAGTGGATAAGTTTAAATCTATCGCCCATCATCGTGGGAGAAATGAGTGTTTTTATCTTATCTGTTTCAGAAGCATAGCGTGCAGGTGTAGTCTGTTTTGAAAACTGTTCGAGTATATCTATAATCCCAAAACGTATCAAAGCTCGGGCCTGTGTCTCATAGTCCACTTCCTTAAACCCTGCATTTTGAAATGCCTCGCTCACATGTGCAAAATTCACATCATAAGTAATATCATCTTTTTTAAATGTCTCTTCAAGTACTAGCTCTTCATCAAACAAAGGGTAGACTTCATGCTTACTATACACTCGTATAGAAAAGTCATTACGTACATACTTTTCTCCATAGTCAAAGCTAACAAAGTCACATTTTTCAATACCTTCTGCCATCTGCATCGCAAATGTTTCGTACCCTACTGCAACCTCACCCTGTTTCAAAAGATGTTTCTTTGCCCAGTCCAACATTTTAGTACTGGCATCTTCCCATTCTATCTGATGTTCGTTAACTAAAGCTATTTTTTCATCTTTTAACAGTTCACAGGGGAAAGCATCAAATATTTCATTTGCAACAACAAAAGCATAGTCTACTTTCACTTCAGAGATATCATTAAAATGAGTGATACTAATATCCTCTCCAAAACGTTCTTTTATATATGCCAACTGTACCTTACGTACTTCTGGCTGACGTTCAACTATGCCAAACTTAAGTGTTTTTACCAATGTAGCGTCACAAGTATAAAGCCACTGTATCATATCACAAAGTAAATACCCTTTATGAGCTCCTATCTCTATGAGCCATCCATTTTTATCTGCTTTTTCTTCTTTAAGGAGTCTATAAAAATGATTTGCAATGCTTGCACCAAAAAAGCTACTGGCACTCACTGCTGTGTAAAAATCCCCTTTTTTACCTATGTCTTTAAATTCTTTATAGTATCCCTCTTCACCATAAAGCCACTGCGTCATATACTCACTAAAGTACATTTTCCATCCGTACATAGAGTTTAAGTAGTCGTATTTGTTTATCTATTGTATATATCTTTTGGTCAAGTTTACGAATGTGCAAAGAGTTCTGCATTATCTCTGTATCTAAAGAAGTTTTTTCTCCTGCATCTGCAAGGTTTTTAGTTACTTTAAAAAGGTTTTGGTAAATTTTTTCATCTTTTTTTGCAAGTGCTATTTTTTTATCTAATACCTTTAAACTATTGTATATCCATTGGTATTCTTCTTCTACAGTTTCTTTTCTATCTAAAACCTGCACTGCTGCACGTAATTTTTCTACTTTACTTGCCTCAATGTCTGAAAAAGCATTCACATTTATAGGCATAGAGACAGAAAAACCGTAGTTGTAGTACTGTTCTTGAAGTGTTGAGCTAGGACCCACAAATAGTGGATTGATGTCACCATTTATATACTGACCTTGTAGCGACACTGTGGGAAGGTACTTTGCCCATGTTATTTTTTCATTATAGCTTGAAACTTCTGCACGCAACCTATCGGTTTTCAAATCTAAATTTTCTTGTGTAAAGTGCCCTTTACTCATAAGTTTTAATATGGGCAAAGTTAAAGTATCTGGATTTTTATCACTCAACAAAGAAAATCTCTGCTTCAACTCTAAAGTGCTTAACTCTAACTCCAACAACCTAGCCTCATCCTGACTCTTTTTCAAAATAGCCTGATCTAAAAAACTACTATCTAAAAGTCCAGACTCATAACTGTCCCGTTTTTGACGTATGTCTATCGTATCATTTTTAACAAGAAGTCGCATTTTAGATTGTTCAAGTTTTGTCTTTTGAAGATTAAAAAGTATTTCTACAGCATCTCCTATAAGCTTACGTCTTTGAAGTGTAATGTCACTATGGTTTGCCTGTCTTAATGCTTCGGAATATTTAATAGCATAGTAAATACCTCCTGACCTAAATATAGGCTGGTCAATGCGTACAGAGTAAGTACCTGTGTTAATTGCATTATCCCCAAACTGTGTCGTATAGTTTTTACTATATTGTAGCTGGATAGGATTTATCCAAGACTTTGAGAGCTTATCACTTTCTAATTCATTGGATTCAAACTGGTAGTCAAAGAGTAGTGTTTTATTGTCTGAAAGTATGTCACTTAGGTCATCTGCATAGATGAGTGACACACAAAAGCTACAAGCTATTAAGTACTTTTTCAAAACGAACAAACCCTTCATCAATTTCATTTTTTGTTATGGTAATACTCGGTAAAAACCGTACCGTATTGCGTCCTGCTTTTAAAATAACCAAACCTTCACCCATAGCATTTTTGAAAATATTTCCTTGAATTTCTGCATTTTTAGCCCGTAGACCACACATCAGTCCCAAGCCCACCTCTTTTTCAAAAAGTGTGTCATATTTAGATGCTATATTTTTAAGTTTTTGAGAAAAATAAGCTAAGGTTTGGGCTATCAATCCTTCATCATACATCGGTTCTAACACTTCCAATACAGCAAGACTGGCAGCAGAGCTTAAATAGTTTCCACCAAATGTACTGCCATGGTCACCTGCACTTAGTATGTCCTTGTGTTTCGTCATCACGGCTCCTATAGGCACACCACCACCAAGCCCTTTAGCTAGTGTAATGATGTCTGGCTCTATCTCATACAAGTTTGAAGCCAAAAATTCACCCGTTCGGTAGACCCCAGTTTGTACTTCGTCTACTATGAGTAAAATGTCTTTTCTTTTTAGGTGTTCTGATAATTTTTGTATTTCGCCCTTATCAAAAGGCTGCACTCCACCCTCACCCTGGACTAGTTCGATAAGTACTGCGACTGTTTCATCATCTATAGCCTTATATACATCTTCTATATTTTTTTCATAAGAAAATCCATCTGGGTAGGGTGAAAAGTGTGGCGTATGAAAGCTCTCTTGCCCCGTTGCTTTTACTGTTGTGATGGTACGTCCATGAAAAGAGTGTTCTAGGGTAATGACTTTATAGCGTTTATTATCAAACTTCGTTTCACCATACTTACGTGCTATCTTGATAGCACCTTCATTTGCTTCTGCCCCTGAGTTTGCAAAAAAGATACCCATATCATAGCCTGAAAGCTCTACAATTTTTTGTGCAAGTTTTGCTTGGGGTTCTATGACTTGCAAATTAGAAATATGTATAATATTTTGTGCTTGTTCACAAATAGCTTTTGTCAAAGTTTCATTTCCATGCCCTACAGAGTTCACTCCAATGCCCGATGCAAAGTCTATATAATCTTTCCCATTTTCATCATAAAGCGTAGAGCCTATACCTTTTACAAAGTTTGTATAGTTACGTGCGTAAGTTTGAAGTACATATTGTTTGTCTTGTTGTTCTAAATTCATTTCCATTTCCATTTCAATTTCATAATTTTATTTTATCTCTACTTTAATGAGCTTTGAGAAAATGTCTTCTGGTGCGGTTATATAAATTTCAGCTCTATACGAAGAGATAAACTTTTCATCTGAAACTCTCCATACCTTTGAGACTTTATAGTCTGTTTTTTTACCATCAAGATACACTATTTTTTGATCTAAATCTTCCAATTCATCACGCTCTAAAAACAAGAGTAACTTCCCTTGGCTCATATCCATTACTTGTGCTAAAACTGTACCAGGAGATACAAACTCACCTTTTCTAACCAGCAACTTATAAAGATACTTATCTTCTAAAACCAATGATTTTTTTTCTATACTGTCCTTAAGTTGAGCAATCTTATACGCCGCATCTAGTATCTGTTTCTCAAGATTTACTATCTTTTCTTTTGCACCAAGATACTGTGTCTTCGCAGAACTAAATGAAGAAAATGCTGTATCTTTTTGTGTTTTAGAAGCCGTGGAAAGTTTATTGATGCGGTTATAATATCCTTCTTGACGCTCAACTGTACTTTGCAAACTTTTAGCAATCTCTTTGTTGATATCAAGCATTTCATGTAGCAACGTCACATTTTTATTTGAAGCTTCAAGGTTTATCTTATCTAAGGCATCATCAAGATAGATAACTCTTTTACCTTTAGCCATCGTACCCTCAGCATCCAAGTCTACATCTACAACCAAAGCACTAACCGCAGACTTCAACATACGTGTTTCAAGTGGCTCAACTTTTGCATAATGTACAGTTGCAAAAACATATAAAGGTAGACATAATAAAGCAAGTATTTTCATAGTAAATCTTTTTTAAATTAATTATATCGAAATGGGGTTAATATAATTAATACCATAAATCAAACCA
>CAYXTZ010000008.1:0-19345 GCA_964468535.1 uncultured Sulfurovum sp. | reverse complement strand
GCTTTTTACGTTCCAAGACTGCCCTCATACAAACCTCTGGACGAGCGGCTAGAAATGCCAACGGACGAGTACTCATGTATGCAAAAAGAGTAACGGACTCCATGAAGTTTACCATAGAGACCACAGAGAAACGTAGAGAAACACAGATGGCATACAACAAAAAACATGGCATCACACCCAAAACCACCCTACGACCCCTTGATACTGACCTCAAAGTAGAAGACGCAGGGGAACTTTACAACAAAGCTTCTAAACTAGACAAAATGCCAAAGGCAGAACGCCAACAACTGGTAAAAGAACTCAAAGCCAAAATGCTCTCCGCTGCTAAGAACTTGGACTTTGAGGATGCAGCTAGATTGCGTGATGAGATAGCTAAGGTTAAAAAACTTTAGACAAATAACTGCCCTTGACTGCAAACTAAGGTGTGGGGTCACAGCTTTAATTTCTTTCAGAAATTCAACCAATGACCCCAGCACAGTTCTATCGGCTAACATGCTTACTTTTTTGCTATAATTACAAAACATTAATTTATCAGGCAATAATATGGCACTAGACCTCGACTCTTCTCAACTTTATTTTAACCGTGAACTTTCATGGCTTCAGTTTAACTCTCGTGTCTTAGCCCAAGCACTTGATGAAAAACTACCTCCACTAGAGCGTTTAAAGTTTTTAGCCATTTATGGCACAAACCTCGATGAGTTTTATATGATACGTGTGGCTGGTCTTAAGGCACTTTACAAAGCACGCATACAAGAGACTGGGGCTGCAAAACTAACCCCTTTAGAACAACTAAGTGCCATACATGACTACCTACATAAAGAACATCAAGTTTTAGAGTCTTGTTATACCTCTATCATCTCCGAGCTTCATAGTAATGCTGTACATATCAAAGAGTATGATGCCCTAAGTGACGAAGAAAAAAAGCTAGTAAAAGAGATGTTTTTTAATGAAATTTTCCCTGTCATCATTCCCATAGCAGTCGATGCCACACATCCTTTCCCTCACCTTAACAACCTTAGTTTTGGTTTAGCTATTACCCTTAAGGACGATGCCAAAAACATCAAACATGGACTCATACGAATCCCTCGTATCTTACCAAGATTTTTGCAAATAGAACAAACATTTATACCGATAGAGTCCGTGGTGGAACACTTTGCTTCAGAGCTTTTCCCAGGGTTTACGCCACATGCCTCTACGCCGTTTAGGGTAACTAGAAATGCAGACATTGAGATAGAAGAGGAAGAAGCAGATGACTTTTTGCAACTGCTTGAAGAAGGTTTACGCTCACGAAATAAAGGCTCACTTATACGCTTAGAGCTACGAGAAGGGGCAAATAAAAAGCTTATAAAGTTCTTGCTCTCTAACCTTAACCTTGACGACAAAGACATCTACTCGTATAAGTCCATGCCTTTACACTTGGGGTCACTTTGGGAAATAGTAGGAGACAAGGCACTTTCTCATCTCGTAGCCCCAACTTTTAACCCAAAGACGCTTCCTCCTCTTGATATAGAAAATATCTTTGATGCCATAGATAAAGAAGATGTACTGCTTTACCATCCTTTTGACTCCTTTGAGCCTGTAGTGCAGTTCATAAAGCAAGCATCACGTGACCCTGAGACACTGGCTATCCGTATGACACTTTACCGTGCAGGACAGCAGTCTCCCATCGTAAAAGCACTCATAGACGCTGTGCGTGATGGCAAACAAGTCATGGTACTAGTAGAACTCAAAGCACGTTTCGATGAAGAAAATAACTTACGCTGGGCAAAAGCACTTGAAGAAGCAGGAGCTCATGTAGTGTATGGTATCCCTGGGCTTAAAGTACATGCCAAAATAGCACAAGTCATCAAACGTACAGGTTCTAAGCTTAAAAGCTATGTGCATCTAGCCACTGGAAACTACAATCCAAGTACCGCCAAAATTTACACAGACATCTCTTACTTTACTTCCAATGAGGTTTTTTCTAAAGATGCCACACACTTTTTTCATTTCCTTACAGGGTTTTCTACCCACACTAAGCTTGACACGCTATTTATGTCTCCTAAACAGATAAAACCCAAACTTCTTAGGCTCATAGAAAAAGAAGGTAAGCATGGCTCTAATGGACACATCATACTAAAAGCAAACTCTTTAGTCGATACTGACATCATCAAGGCACTTTATTTGGCTTCTAGGGAAGGCTGTAAAATAAACCTTATCATCCGTGGTATCTGTTGTCTGAAGCCTGATATAAAAGGCATCTCTGACAACATCAAGGTATCATCAATTATCGGTAAATACTTAGAACATGCACGTATTTACTACTTTAAAAATGACAAAGTAAAATGTTACATAGCCTCTGCTGACCTTATGCCTCGAAACCTCGTACGTCGCATTGAGCTAATGACACCTATACTGGAAGAGAAGCTCTCACAAAAAATAGAACAAATTCTCATGCTACAACTAGCAGACAATGCTCTGCGTTGGGAACTACAAATTGATGGCAATTATACAAAGATTTTACCTTTAGGCAAAGAAGTCAATAACCATTGTGTTTTACAAGACTATGTCTCTAAAATGCATGACAAAACAAAAAAAGAGACGCCTGATTATGTGAGTCGTTTAGCAAATCGTATATTAAAGGATAACTAGTGATATTGCCTTTTCAAAAGTGGACACCAAAACTTGGAAAAAACGCATGGGTAGCAGAGGGTGCTTCTGTCATAGGACGTACCGTCATGGGCGAAGACTCTGCTGTGTGGTTTGGCTGTGTGGTACGTGCAGATGTGCATCACATAAGCATAGGTGACAGAACAAACATCCAAGACCTAAGTATGATACACATCACCCATCATAAACTAGCAGATGAAAGTGACGGAAACCCTACCATCATAGGAAATGATGTAACCGTAGGTCATAGAGTTATGCTTCATGGATGCACCATAGAAGATGCCTGTCTCATTGGCATGTCTGCAACTATCCTAGATGGTGCAGTCATAGGTAAAGAGTCCATAGTGGGTGCTTCTTCCCTTGTGACCAAAAACAAAGTTTTTCCACCTCGTAGTCTCATCATGGGAAGTCCCGCAAAAGTAGTGCGTGAACTTACAGATGATGAAGTAGCAGAGTTGTATGCTTCAGCTGAGCGTTATGTAAAATTTAAAAATGAGTACCTATAATGACAGAGACTATAGGAAAAAGTTTCAAAGACATCATCTCCCCTTTTGTACTATTTTTTGTACTAAAAGTTACCCTCATATCCCTAGCGATTACCTTTGGATTACTATGGGGAGCAAAAGACAGCCTCAATGGCTTTATCGTCTCTTACCTCTCATGGATACCTTGGGAATGGCTACAAACCACAGGGGCATCTGTGGCCTCCATTGCCATTGCTTATATGATTTTTATCATTATTATTTCTATGGTTACTTCCTTTATGGTAGAGCCTCTACTCATTAAACTAGCAAAAAAACATTACCCTAAAGTACCCGTGGTAGGCACGGCAAATATCACAACTTCTATACTATTGAGTCTAAAATCTGCCATGATTTTCTTTCTCATATTTATATTTACATTTCCCATCATGTTTATACCACTTGTAGGTGCTGTATATATGTTATGGCTCTGGTCTATTTTACTTAAAACCCCTACTATGCATGATGTGAGTTCTTTGTTTATCTCAGATAAAAAAGAGTTGAAAGAAAAAAGAAAAAAAACAACAATGCTTTCCATGATAGCCGCAGGGTTTAACTATATCCCAGTGTTAAACATCTTTGCAGCGGTCTTTGCACAGATACTCTTTTTGCACCATATTTTAGGAAAAGAAGAAGCTTAGTTTTCTTCTTTTTTAACTGTTTCTTTCTTTAAGCGTCTCATTTTTTTAGAAGATTTAGAAAATTGTAGTAGTTCATCTGCCGTACTCACATACTCTGGCAATGTTTCTAAAGACTTTTCCATAACCTTTGCTGCACATACAGCGTCAGAGTAAGCCCTGTGATGTGTAGCTGTTTCTATGCCTAAAAAGTCTATGAGATATGCTAGTCCATAACGTTCACTCTCAAAAGTACGGCGTGCTAGTTCTATGGTACAGAGTTTAGGGTTACCTATATTTCCTAGTCCAAATCGTTCAAAAGAGGCATTTAAAAATCCATAATCAAAATCTGCATTATGTGCTACAAAAATAGCATCTCCCATAAAATGACGCAAGCCTATAAGTGCCTCTTTTCTTGTAGGTGCATCTATAAGGTCTTCAGGTTCAATGCCTGTTATTTTCGTAATGTACTCTGGCAAAAAAGTACACTCAACAAAGGTTTCATAACGGTCTATAACCTTAGCATTTTGAAGCATCACAGCCCCTATCTCTATGACTTGTGATGTGCCTGGTTTTGAACCATTTGTTTCTATGTCTATGACACAATACTTTTGTGTTTCATGTGAAGTAAAATAGGTTTCCAATGTATAAACATCTCCCTTTTGTGCTATAGGGTATCCTGATGCTTGTAACAGTATAAAGATAGTATCGCTGTCTTCAAGAAGTGTGCTTTGTTTTGTTACAATAGACGCATATTGTTCTTCGCTTAGTATGCCACCATGCTTACGAAAAGCCTGGGTTAGTGTTTCAAAGACTTTTTGCATTCGCTATAAACTGCTTCACTTTTTTTGGGTCTTTTTTACCTTTAACGGATTCTACTCCTGAACTTACATCTACTCCGTAAAAACCTAGTTGTTTTATTTGTGCTACATTTTCAGGAGTCAAGCCCCCTGCCAAAATCATTTTAGAACAGTTTACTCCATGAAACCAATCTAAATTAAGACGCTTTCCAGAACCGCCATAACCTTCCGTGTATACATCTATTAAACGGTATCTATTTTCAAATTGTTTTAAATCTTCTTGACTTTTAGCACGTACAACAGGAAGTGTTTGTAATCCTATGGCATCTAGAGACTCTTCATCCATATCAAAATGTATCTGTGCTCGTGAAATATCACAGTATTTACATAGCATATCTATGCTGTCTGTGTCTTCGTTTACAAAAAGTCCCACACGTTCTACAAAAGGTGGTAATTTATCTATGATATGCTTGGCATCTTTGGGTGTAATGTAACGTGGTGACTGCTTATAAAAAACAAACCCTAAAGCATCTGCACCGCACTCCACTGCGTGAAGGGCGTCTCTTAAGTTGGTTATGCCGCAAATTTTTACTCTCATACTGCATGCTTCCTTTATTTCAAGGCAGATATAGCTGTAGCTACACCTTCAGGATGTTTATACACAAATGAACCTGCTACAACCATATCAACACCTGCTTCTTTTAAAAGTGTAATATTTGAGTCACTGACGCCACCATCTACTTCTATAAGACAATTTGGATTACGTTTTTGTATAAGTGATTTAAGACGTTTTGTACGTTCAATAACACTAGTAATGAACTTTTGCCCACCAAACCCTGGGTTTACCGACATGAGTAGCACCATATCTAGGTCTTCAAGTAAAAATTCTATGGCTTCAGGAGGCGTATGTGGATTTAAGGTGATAGCAGGGCGTATACCGTAAGAGCGTATCTTTTGTATGAGTCTATGGGGGTGTTTTTCTTCTTCTATATGAAAAGAAATATACTCTGGCTTTAAAGGAGCAAATAAATCAACAAAAAAACTATTGTTTTGCACCATCAGGTGAATATCTAGTGGTTTTGTTGCTACTTTGGCTACTGCTTCAACGACCACTGGTCCTATAGTAAGATTGGGTACAAAATGTCCGTCCATAACATCTACATGCACAAAGTCACACCCACCCTCACAAATGGCTTTTACATCTTTTGCCAAATTTCCAAAATCTGCTGATAAAATACTTGGAGCTATTAACATCATAATCCTATAGTGTTTATTTGTGTTATTATAGCTTTATCTTACTGTTAATCCTGTGATTGTACCGCTGACCCTAATTCTCATCCATCCTGAGACCGTGAAAGAACCTCAGAACGGATGGGAACTAAAAAAGTTTAGAAATTGCACTTTGGATTTAAATTCGGGATAAGTTCTCTCTCTAGTTGCCTAAGTATTTTTATGTATAATAACTACAAAGAGATTTCATTGCTCTAGGAGATCTCTAAATTAAAAAGGAAAAGGATTAGACAATGAAAAAGATTTGGCCTTGGCTATTTTTATTATTACTGCTCATAATATTTTGTGTGTGGTCAAAAAAAGATAGTATATACCTGAATTCAAATACAGCAAAAACAGTAGTAGCTCCAGTTGTCATAGAAGAAGTGCACTATATTGACTATACTATTGCTCAACATGATACAGGATACACACTCAGTGGAAACTTCAAAAATGCACAGCAACAAACACTACTTGACGATACATTTAATGCCGCAAACATATCACTCAAGATAGAAAATGCTTCAAATAATGAAGCACTTCATGGGGAAGCGGCTGTTGCATTAACAAACAAAATACTCCCACACTTTATAACAAACTATAGTGATGGTAAAATTGTTTATAGTAATCAAAAGCTTAGTGTCTCAGGTACTGTAAATAACTATGAAGCACAGCATGAAATGCAACGTCTGCTCAATACATCAACTATTGCATCCCAAGATACTTCTGATGTCCTAGTCAATACAGCAATTAACTATACCATAGATAAAAAAGAAAATACCCTTCACGTAGAAGGCACATTCAATGATGAAAAACAAATAGAAACTATTAAAACTAGCCTACCTACACATGCAACAAGTGATTTACAAATGAAACCTCATCATGTTGACAAAGGTTCACTCCCAATAGTTGAGAAGTTTTTACCAACATTCTTAAAAAACTATACCAGTGGTAAGATTACATACATAGATGAAAAATTAAGTATTTCAGGAACTGTGCATTCACAAGCAGAAGTAGATGAAGTGCAAGCGTTGCTTTCTCATGCAGGTATCCCTGTCATTAACTCTACTACCATAGACCTAGAAGCTTTAGCAAAAGCAGAAGCAGAGGATGCAAAAAAAGCTAGACTTGCAGCACTTGAGGTAGAACGCCTAGAAGCAGCCAAAGCAGAAAAAGCTAGACTCGTCCAAGAAGCTAAAAAAGCCAGTGAACTTCAAGCTGAAAATGCAAAAAAAGCTAGACTTGCAGCACTTGAGGTAGAACGCCTAGAAGCAGCCAAAAAAGTAGGAATTAAAAATGAAATTGCAAAGCTATTTAAGCTTGAAAATATTGCATTTAATGTGAACAAAAGTACACTAACAACTAAAGGTCAACATAGCGTCAATAAATTAGCTTCTATTTTAAAAAAATATCCCTTAGTTAATATTGAGATTGCAGGACATACTGACTCTGATGGTTCAGCTATATACAACCAAAAACTTTCTCAATCACGCGTAGATATGGTCAAAAAGAAACTAGTGGCACAAGAGATTTCAGCATCTCGTTTGATAGCAAAAGGTTATGGTGAGGCTGAGCCTCTCGTTAAAAATACAACACCTTCGAATAAAGCAAAAAATCGTCGTGTTGAAATCAATATTCAAGGAGAATAATTATGTTAGAAATTGCATCACAAATGATATTATGTTTACTATTGGCTGCCCTTTTAGGGTTTATTATTGGATACCTATTTGGTAAAATGTCTTGTACGAATGATGATTCTGCTCACACAGAAGAAACCCAACATCAAAACCCTCATCTTCTTACAGAACCACGCGATGGTAAAAAAGACAACCTAAGTCGTATCAAAGGTATTGGTACAAAGATAGAAGAGTCCCTCAATGACATTGGTATCTATCATTTTGACCAAATTGCTGCATGGACTACAGAAAACATTACTTGGGCAGATAATACCTTAGGCTTCCCTGGCAGAGCAGATAGAGAAAAATGGGTAGAACAGGCCAAACTACTCGCTACTGGTGAAGAAACAGAATTTTCTAAAAGAGTTGATGCTGGAGAAGTTGGGTCAAGTAAGCAAGTCTAATCTTCTGTAAAAGGAGTATCTTTATACTCCTTTTACCACTATTTTTGTTACTTTTGGTATTCTCGTTCCCACATTGTATATAGTAACGCATTATCGCATACAAACTACCGAACTCTAAACTATATAGATTTAAAATAGGACTTTTTATAGAAACCAGCTCAATTTTATAGTCGGCTGAATCCAATCCTATGGTTCTTTTATGCCCTCAGGACTGAAGAATCTAGAGCTTTATTCATGTACTATTAAGCAAATATTATGCAAAAATTCTCTATAATCCCAAAAAATATTCACTATTTATTGTATAGTGATATTAACAAAGGACATATAATGGCAAGAAGATGTGACATTACGGGCAAGGGCCCACTTACAGGAAACAACGTTTCTCACGCAAACAACAAAACAAAAAGAAGACAACTTCCAAACTTAAGATCTGTGAAAATCACACTTGAAGATGGAACAAAAAAGAGAATAAGAGTAGCAGCATCTACACTTAGAACCATGAAGAAGAAAGCAGCACAAACTGCAGCAGCAAGCTAAGCAACTGTCATTATGCAACTTGCTTGCTCTTTTAAGATAAGAGAGGCTATACTCTCCTATCATGCTTTTTAACCAAAAATTAAAAAAGTTTCTCGGTTGGAGAAGCGCACCAAAACCTCATATAACCCTAAATGACGAGTACTACGGACATTTAGCACCTTTTAGACTCCCACTCATACTTACTGTACTTGTTATGCTTCTAGGCACACTAGGGTATATGGTTATAGACAATTTTCCACTGATGGATGCTATATATCAAACGGGGATTACTTTTACTACTGTAGGATTTGGAGAGATACAACCCATTTCAGATATGGGACGTATTTTTACTATTACACTGATTATCTTTGGATTTATTGTATTTTCAATTGCCATAGGTATCATCGCTGAAGTGGTTAAAAAAGGTGAATTTCAAAAAACTGCCAAGGAGCGTAAAATGCTTTACGAAATTGCTAGACTAAAACAACATTTTGTGGTTTGTTACCATAATGAATTTACTATACAGGTCACCAAACAACTACGTGCAAACCACATCCCTTTTGTGGTTGTAGACCCACGTGAAGACATGGGGGAGATAGCAAAAAAATACCACTACCCTTACTTTGTTTCTGCAGAACCACACACAGAAGAAGGCATACTCAAATCACACCTTTCTTCTGCTAAAGGGGTTATCACCTTAGCCGACAATGTTGCAGACAACATCGCCACCATTGCTTCCGCACGACTTTACGAAAAAGAGATAGGACGCACAAGAAGATACCTCATCATCGCGAATGCAAAAAGTAATGAAGATGACCAAAAACTTTTAAAGCTTGGTGCAAATAAAGTAGTCACCGCCACCAAACTTATGGCAGAACGTATCAATGCTATGGCGGCACGTCCAGATATGGAAAACCTTTTACAAGAATTTCTCTATAAAAAAGATACTCCTTTGGACATGGAAGAAGCTAAAGTTGCTAAGACATCTTGGCTCGTACTCAAAAAGATAAAAGTTGCACGCTTTAGAGATGTTGCCAATGTTACCATCATCGGTATACGCCAAAAAGATGGTAAATTCATTCCCATGCCAAAAGGTGAAACTATCATTATGCCAGAGTCAAAACTCTTACTCATAGGTACAGGTGAAGGTATCCGAAAAGCAAAAAAAATCATACGTAAAAAAGAAAAGCCTGAGGAATTGAAATTTGTTTAACATTGTTGAAATAGAAAATGGTCTTGAAAATGTGCAAGGCTTTTACTGTGATGCTAGCAATGTAGGGATGCGGTCAGATAAACAACAAGGGGATGTAGCTTTCATACGTTCAGACCTGCCTTGTGACATTTCTGCTGTCTTTACGTCTAATACTTTTCAGGCAGCACCCCTCAAACATTTTCAAAAGTACCCTAAAGATTTTAAAACTAATTTTGTGCTAATCAATGCTAAAAATGCCAATGCCATGACAGGAGAAAAAGGCATAGATGACATAGATGATATTATGTCTACATTGCATAGTAAACTAAAGGTTTTGAATCCAGTGATGTCTTCTACAGGCGTTATTGGCTATCGTTTGCCCATAGATAAAATAACATCCGCATTTGATACACTTGATTTTAATGCTAAAAATTCTCACCGCACCGCAGGTGCCATTATGACTACAGACTCTTTTAAAAAGGAAATAGCTTACAAGGTAGAACTTGAAGATGGAAGCTCTTTTAACATCGCAGCCATTTGTAAAGGTGCAGGGATGATAAACCCCGCTATGGCTACTATGCTTTGTTTTGTCATTACAGATGCAGATGTGCCAAAAATTGATATGGATGAGTTACTAACAGCCTCCACAGAACAATCATTTAACCGTATCTCTGTAGATGGTGACACCTCCACAAATGATACAGTGATGCTACTAGCCAATAAAACTTCAGGTAATTACCACAAAAAAGCCTTTGGGGAAGCCTTAGGCAATATCATGTTTGAACTAGCCATGATGATACTACGTGATGGTGAAGGTGCAAACAAACTTGTGGCATTTGAAGTCAAGGGTGCGAAGACTTTAGAGGATGCTAAAACTGCTTCTATGGCACTAAGTAACTCTCTACTTGTAAAAACAGCACTCTTTGGAGAAGACCCAAACTGGGGGCGCATCGCTTCAACCATCGGTGCATCTGGCATTGCTTGTGATGAGGAAACCCTCACCATACACTATGATGACTTACTCCTGTATTCTAGTGAGTTTAGGGAGCTAGATAAAATACGTGAAGACAAAGCCTACGCTATTATGAAACAAGACTCTTTTAAAGTCACATGTGACATTGGTTTGGGTGATGCCTCCTACACCTCTTATGGCTGTGATTTATCCTATGAGTATGTTAAAATTAATGCTGAATATCGAACTTAATTGAAATAGTGATATAATTTTAAATCTAAATACTAGGAATACACATGTTGCATGAATATAAAAAAGAAATACACGAACTTAAAATGGAAAATGCACATTTTGCAAGAGTTTTTGAAAAACATAATGACCTTGACCAAAAAATAGAAGATGCTGAGGCAAATCGTATTATCTTAACAGATGTGGAACTTGAAATTCTAAAAAAAGAAAAGCTTCTTCTCAAAGACGAAGCGTACAAAATGATTTTGGATTATAAAAAGTCATAAGTATCATCTTGACACTTACACACAATTAATCCTTCAATTAGTCTTCTTCCCCTATAATAAATAAAAACTATAGGGAACACTATGAAACTACATTTATACACAGTAATCACTTTTTTAATACTCCTACCACTAGCACTACAGGCACAAGAAGGCAAGATAGATATGCACGGTAAAGAGGATTACTCAATTTCAAGTAGTAAGGTACTAGAAAAAAACTATCATTCAGAAAGTATGAAAGAGATGTTAGCCTCTAGTAACAAGAAAAAAACCACAAAACCTTTTAGTAAAAAAGATACTTACACGGTAGAAGAAGTATTCATGTGGAGAAAAGACTTAAAAGACCAAACAATTACTTTAGAGGGGACAGTTTTAAAAATATCTCGTGGCATTATGAACCTTGACTGGGTACACTTACAAGATGGCTCAGGTGACAAAATAAAGCGTACTCATAAACTTCTTTTAACTGCAAGTAATGCAGAATGTACCATAGGAGACAGGGTAAAAGCCACGGGTAAAGTGACTATAGATAAAGACTTGGGACATGGCTATTTTTATAAAGTATTACTAGAAGACACAACATTTAAAGTACTATAATGGCAAGTTTTGACAGCATACAAAATATCTCACCCATACTATTAAAAACACTCAAAACTCTTGGGTTCACACGCATGACTGAGATACAGAAAAAGGCTATCAACCCTATACTTGATGGCGAAGATGTACTGGCTCAGTCCAAAACTGGTTCAGGAAAGACTCTTGCTTTTGGACTACCATGTGTGATGCGTACTGACACGAACAAATATAAACCCCAAACCATCATCATCACCCCTACGCGTGAACTAGCAGAACAAATAGCCACAGACCTTAGACGTATAGCATCCTACAAAGCAAACCTAAAGATACTCACCTTGTATGGAGGTGTGCCTTTACGAACTCAGGCAGATTCTTTAGCAAAAGGAGCTCATATACTCATAGGAACACCTGGGCGTATACAAGACCACCTAGCCAAAGAGACATTGACACTTGAAAGCATCAAAACCCTTGTGCTAGATGAAGCAGACCGTATGCTAGACATGGGTTTCTATGATGAGATAGTAAAAATAGGCTCTAATATGCCTCGAGGGAAACAAACACTTCTTTTTTCAGCTACCTTTGCTCCTAACATAGAAAAACTAGCCAAGGCGCTACTTAATCAACCATTGACCATAAAAGTAGACACTGTCATAGAGTCCAGTAAGATTGACGAACTTGTTTATGAGACTTCAGAGAAATTTAAAGCCCTCACAGCTCTCATACAGTCATACAAACCTGAGTCACTACTCATATTTTGTAACACTAAAGTAGAAGTCATCGCACTCACTGATAAGTTACAAAAACTTGGACATGCCAGTATAGATATACATGGAGACCTAGATCAACGAGATAGAAATGAATCTGTCATTGCTTTTTCCAATGGAAGCAAACGTATCATGGTAGCTACTGATGTTGCTTCTCGTGGACTAGACATCAAAGACATAGCCCTTGTCATAAATTATGACCTGCCCTTTGATGAAGAAGTATACACGCACCGCATAGGACGCACAGGACGTGCAGATGCAAAAGGCATAGCAATCTCTCTCTTTCTGCCAAGAGACAAAGATAAGTGTGCCTATGTATTAGATAAAGCAAAAAAATCTGATCTAAGTAAACTAAGGGTAGAGAGCAAATTTAGAATGCAAAGTCACTATGATACGCTATGCCTAAATGGTGGCAAAAAAACAAAACTACGTGCTGGTGATATCATAGGCACTTTTTGTAAAGAGATAGGGATAGATAACGCCATGATAGGCAAGATAAATATCACAGATACAAAGTCATACATTGCTTTACATCATACTGTTACTGATGAAGTATTTAAAGCTTTAAAAAAAGTGAAAATCAAGAAAAAGAAGTATGTGGCTTGGATACTTTAGCTTAATCGCCCAATATCTTTTTACGTCTCTTATTTCTTACAATATAAAATACAATAATAAACACAACACACAGTAGAGTAATCAGTGTGGCTGACTTTAAATACTCAGAAATAAGTGCTTCATTAGCACCTACAATGTACCCAAGTATCGTAAGTACAAGGACCCAAATACCTGCACCCAAAGAAGTATAAAAAGCAAACTTTGCTATATTCATACGTGCTAGTCCAGCTGGTAGTGAGATGAGTTGACGTATGCCTGGGATGAGTCTACCTGTAAAAGTGGAGATTTCTCCATGTTTAGTAAAAAAGGCTTCTAACTTATCTAGTGTTTTTTCTTTGATAAAGAAGTATTTACCATAACGTAAGATAAACAAACGCCCAAAAGACTTCGCCAAATAATAGTTTAGCAATGCCCCGCCAAGAGAACCTAAGATACCCATACTTACAACAATATAAATATTCATTTCACCCTTATAAGCCAAGTATCCAGCAGGTATCATAATGATTTCACTAGGAAAAGGAAAGAAAGTACTTTCTAAAAACATAAGAAGGAAAATACCCCAATAGCCCATGTCTCCAATGTACGAAACGATAATATTTGCTATGTCATGTATCATATAAACTATCCAAAAAATTTAAAAAGCGACTAGTCGCGTGAGCTTTCTGCTGAGGAAAACTCAGCGTTTGCGTAGCAAAGATGGGCTTTGCCCATTTTGTGTCCTATTCAGTATAAGCACCAACAGCGGTAAGCCGTTTGTAGCGTTGGTCTAGCATTTCATCTACTGTGAGTTCTCTTAATGCTTTTACATTGTCTAAGAAGTATTGTTTTAACACATCTGCAGCAGTTTGTTTGTCTCTATGCGCACCGATGAGTGGTTCATCAAGCACATCATCTATAAGTTTGTGTTCTAGTAAATCTGAAGGTGTGATTTTAAGTGCTTTTGTTGCGGCTTCCACCTTTGTAGGGTCATTCCATAAAATGGCAGAACAGCCCTCTGGAGAGATAACTGCAAATACAGAGTAACGCATCATCGCTAACTTATCTGCTACCCCAATAGCAAGTGCTCCACCAGACCCACCTTCTCCGATGACAATGGAAACTAAGGGCACTTTAACAGAAGCAAACTCAAATAGGTTTCTAGCAATGGCTTCAGACTGCCCACGTTCTTCTGCTCCAAGTCCAGGATATGCACCAGGAGTGTCTATGAGCATAAGCACGGGGATATCAAACTTTTCTGCCATACGTACAGCTCGCAAAGCTTTTCTGTATCCTTCGGGGTTTGGCATACCAAAGTTACGTTTTATTTTGTTCTTAACTCCGCGTCCTTTTTGTTCACCAATGAGCATCGTTTTTTGACCATTTATCCAGCCTATATAGCAAAGAATCGCTGGGTCATCACGGAAAGCTCTATCTCCATGAATTTCATAGGCATCTTCCATAAGGAGTCTAACGTAGTCTAACGAATAAGGTCGGTCTGGATGACGTGCCAGTTGTAATTTTTGAAAGTCAGAAAGTGAAGAAAATGTTTTATTGACCTCTTTTTCCAACTCTTTTTGAAGCTTTTCTACTGCTTCCATATTTGCTATGGCACGAGAAGAGATAATCTCTTCTTGTATTTTTTCAATTTTGTTTTCAAAATCTAGATAAGTTGCCATACACTTAAACCTTTATATTTTTTTAAAAATAACAACGCCATTTGTGCCACCAAAACCAAATGAATTCGACATAGTAATATTGATTTCTGCTTTTCTAGCCCCTGTGGTAACATAGTCTAAATCACAGTTTTCATCTACTGATTCATGGTTAATCGTCGGAGGCAGAACACCATCTCTCATCGCCATCAAACATACTACTGCTTCTATGGCACCAGCTGCTCCCAGGCAGTGACCCAGTTGTCCTTTAATAGAAGACATTGGAGGACAATTTTCTTTACCTCCTAAAAGTTCTTTTACTGCGGCTGTTTCATTTTTATCATTGACGGGCGTTGAAGTACCATGCGCATTGATATAATCAAGCTTAGGCTCACCTGCCATTTTGTATGCACCCTTCATAGCGCGTAGTGGACCGTCCATCGTTGGTGTTGTGATATGATTTGCATCCCCACTTTCACCAAACCCTATGAGTTCGCCATAAATTCTAGCTCCACGTGCTACAGCATCATCATATGACTCTAAGACTAATGCTCCTGCACCTTCACCCATAACAAAACCATCACGATTTGCATCAAAAGGACGAGAGGCAGTTTGTGGGTCATCATTTCTTGTAGAGAGTGCTTTCATCGCAGCAAATCCACCAATTCCCACGGGACATATAGCCGACTCTGCACCAACGACTAACATTTTATCAGCAGTTCCTACCATGATAGACTTAGCCGCTTCACCAATAGCATGTGTACCTGCAGCACAAGCAGTTACTGAAGCCAAGTTTGGTCCTTTCATCCCTTCATAAATAGAGATAAAACCACCAAGCATATTTACCAACGATGAGGGGATAAAGAAAGGAGAGATTTTTCGAGGTCCTCTGTTTCCACATACAAGTGAATTTTTCTCAATATTTGGTAAACCCCCTATGCCTGAAGCAGAGGCGATACCAAATTTTTCCATATCTACATCCTTTGGAAGTTTTGCATCAGCCATAGCTTCTTTTGCAGCCTTGAGTCCAAGCTGTATAAATCTGTCGGCTTTTTTTGCTTCTTTTCCATCTAGTACTTCTGAGACATCAAAATCTGCAATCTCTCCAGCTATAGTAACAGACTGACCTTCTGTATCAAATGATTCAATGGTTCTAATCCCACATTTACCTTCGATAATTCCTGTAAATGCACTTTCCTTATCTAGTCCTAGAGAGTTTATCATCCCTAGCCCTGTCACTACTACTCTTTTCACTGCTGCTCCTATATGTGCTTAAATAAGATATAGATAAATATTTAATAAATACTCATCTATATGTTAAATGCTTCCCCTAGAGGAAGTGTTAAAGATTATACGTTTTCTATAAACTTGATTGCATCAGATACAGTAGCAATTGCTTCTGCTTGATCATCAGGAATTTCGATATCGAATTTCTCTTCAAGTGCCATTACTAATTCAACAACATCAAGACTATCAGCCCCGAGATCCTCTACGAATTTAGACTCTTCTTTAACCTCATCTGGGTTCACATTTAGTTGCTCAACAACTACTTCTTTTACATCGTCAAATAATGCCATTGACTACTCCTTTTTTTGTTAATAAATACGCATAAGTATAGCAAAATAATGATAAAAAGCTTATATTTTAGTGCAAATCTCTATTTGTATTTAAATAAAAAGTGTTTTTGTGTAGAAACTGAGAACTAGCATGTTTATTAAATTTCATAGGTAGAACATATATTTGATATTGGCATAAAAATAACGTCCAGGTTCATTCATGCGCATGATATTATCATTTCCTGTTGTGAAAAGTACAAGGTCTTTAATAGGTATTTAAATATAATAAATATTATCGAATTTGATAACGCAGTGTAAGATTAACTGTCTTAGGTAAGGTAATAGGTATTTTTTTTATACTGATAGGAAAAGCACTGTTGACTGCATTTCGTGCTGATTTGTAAAATATTTTAGTTCCCGACACAGAGATGTTTCCTATTTTTCCATTTTTTAGTATGGTAAATTTTACTTTTACAGAACCTTCCATGCGTCTTTTTTTAGCAATGCGTGGATACGATTTGTGCCTGTCTATTTTTGTACGTAATTGGGTAAAAAACTTATTACGTTCACCTGTAGAACTCTTGATTTGCTTAGAGGTGGCTTGTTTTTTGGCTGTCTTCGTGTTAGCTGTTGTTTTTGTTTTTGTTTTTTTCTTTACAGGGTTTTTAGGGTTTTTTAGAACTTTCTTTTCTGGAACTTTCTTTGTTACTATTTTTTTTGTTAGTACTTTTGGCTTTTTTTTCAGCTCTTTTTTTAGAGGTTTAATCTCTGGTTTTTTTACAAAAATTTCAGGCTTGATGATAGGCTCAATTTCAATATTTTTTACTTTAGTTTTAACTACTTCTTCAAGAGGTTTTTCATCTTGTTTTTTAACTGGGGTGATGACTTCTGGTACAAAGCTAGAAAGAGACATCTTAAGTACTTTTTCTTTTGTCTCTTTAGAAGAAATAAAAGTATTATTTTGACTATAGAAGAGAGTACTTATAGCAGAAACATATACCACTAGAGCAATACCATAAGCAGTAAAATAACGAGGTAAATCTCTTTGCATTAAAAGTCTTTTTTATTTAAATATTACAGGAGTATTATGACCGAATAATGTTAAGGGAGCGTTAATTATATATTAAGTCCCTCCCCATATCTTTGCACTAAAAAGAAGCAAAATTACATCAACATCCCACCATTAACCCTAAGCGTTTCTCCTGTGATGTAAGAAGAGTGGTCTGAGAGTAAAAAAGCTACGGCATCTGCTACTTCAGAAGGCTGACCAAAACGTGCCATAGGTATCTT
The DNA here is from genome assembly GCA_964468535.1 of uncultured Sulfurovum sp. Taxonomy (GTDB): domain Bacteria; phylum Campylobacterota; class Campylobacteria; order Campylobacterales; family Sulfurovaceae; genus Sulfurovum. The sequence goes on along the minus strand of CAYXTZ010000008.1, from coordinate 1,805 downwards.
GGCTGTAAACGCATCTTTTACCTCATCTTTAAGTACAGAAGTCATCTCCGTAGCTATAAATCCTGGGGTGATAGTGTTATAACGTATGCCTGAAGTTGCAGCTTCAGATGCAAAAGATTTAGTCATCGCTATCGTTCCACCTTTGGATGCTGCGTAGTTTGTCTGCCCCGCATTGCCTGTTTCGCCCACAATAGAGGCTATATTGACCACCGAACCAAAACGCTTTTTACGCATCACTTTTAAGGCTTCTCTACATCCTACAAATGTAGATATTAAGTTTGCATTTATCACGTCCATAAATGCTTCTACTTTCATACGCATGGCCAGACCATCTTTGGTGATACCCGCATTGTTTACAAGGTAAGCTAGTTCACCATCTTTAGCAATGATGCTTTTTATGCCCGCTACAAATGCTTCTTCACTGCTCACATCAAAACCAATGATTTCTGCTTTCCCACCTGCTGCTTCAATGTCAGCCTTCACTGCCTTTGCTTCTGCCTCACCTGAACGGAAGTTTACCCATACTTTAAGACCCATACCTGCAAGACCTTTTGCTATCTGCGCACCTATACCTCTGCTTGCACCAGTCACCAGTACATTTGTTCCTGTAAATTTCATAGAAACCCTTTAAAATATTTCAATAATTGTACAGCATAAGTGCTAAATCAATGGCATATCCATTTCTTTAGGAATTTCCAGTCCCATGAGTGTAAGTACTGTAGCAGCTACATTATTGAGTCCACAATCTTCTTTTACTTCACTAATTCCCTCTGCCAACACAAAACACCAAACCTCGCCTACTGTATGGTTTGTAAGCACATGATTATCTGCGTCTCTCATCTCTTCACAGTTTCCATGGTCTGAGGTCAGTACGATGTTGTAGCCATCACTTTTTGCTTTTTCTATAATCTTACCTAGTTCTGTATCTACAGCATTTACTGCCAAACAAGCAGCCTCATAGTTGCCTGTATGTCCTACCATGTCACCATTGGCAAAGTTTACGACTATCAAATCATATGCTTCATCCATTGCAGTGCGTACTGCATCGCCTACTTCATCAGCAGACATTTCTGGTTTCATGTCATAGGTTTTGACATCTGGGCTAGGTATGAGTACACGACTCTCACCAATGTATGGTTCTTCTATACCGCCATTGAGAAAAAATGTAACATGTGCATACTTTTCTGTTTCTGCTGTGTGGAGCTGTTTTAGTCCAGCATTACTCACTACTTCTGCCAAAGTATTTTTTGGTGCTACTTTAGGAAATAGTATAGGAAAATCAAACCCTGCATCATATTTAGTCATCGTAGCAATATGAAGAGGCATAAAGGTTCTACTAAAACCATCAAAGTTTTTCTCTCCAAGTGCGGCGGTGATTTCACGTACTCTATCAGAACGAAAATTTGTTACTATCACAACATCATTGTCTTTCATGCCTTCATAACCATTTACTGCTATAGGCATGATAAACTCATCATACTCATTTTTGGCATAACTCTCTTCGATGTATAGTTTAGGAGCTAAAGTAGTTTTAGGTTCAGCTTTGGCGATAGCCTCGTAACCTTTGCTCACACGCTCCCATCTGTTGTCTCTGTCCATCGTGAAGAAACGTCCCCCTATAGTTGCTATAGAAATGTTTTCATCACAGATAGATGCTATTTGTGCAACATAGGTATTGGCAGAACTAGGACTTACATCTCTTCCGTCTGTTATAAGATGTAAAAATACTTTTTTACCTCTACGCTTCAATAGTTTTGCCAAACCAATAGTATGCTCTATGTGTGAATGCACCCCTCCATCACTCA
>CAYXTZ010000007.1:0-20166 GCA_964468535.1 uncultured Sulfurovum sp. | reverse complement strand
TTGATGAGTGTGATGTTATGCTCTAGTGTTTTACCAAATCCTATACCTACATCCAATATGATATTTTCTCTTCTCATGCCTAACGCTTCACACTTGGCTATACTCTCTTCAAAAAACTCGCCTATCTCAACCATGACATCTTCATAATTTGGGTTTTTTTGCATGGTTTTTGGACTGCCTTGCATGTGCATGATGCAAAGTTTTGCGTCATATTTGACTGCTAGTTTAATGATACTCTCATCACTAGCACCTGTGATGTCATTAATCAGTGAAAAGCCACTTTTAAGTGCATATTCTACAACTGAAGGAGTATAAGAATCTATAGAGAATATAGCTTTTTCATATAGTTTTTCAAAGGCTATCGTATCACAAATAGGTTTCATGCGTGAAAGCTCTTCTTTGACACTTACTAGCGATGCATTGGGACGAGATGAAACTGCACCTATGTCTATAATATCTGCACCATCTGCTATCATCTGCTTTATTTTCGCGATGGCATCTTCTTTTTTAAAACGACTACCCTCAAAAAAACTGTCATCATTGGCATTAATTACACCCATTATTTGTACAGGTTTATCTTTTATAGCTAGAAATTTTTTAAGTTCTGCTGCCACAGTTTTGAGTCCAAAAGGTTGCACTAATTCTTTGTGAGAAAGTACTTCCATATGTTTTCGTGTACCGATGAGTATGCAGTCATACGTCTCTTTCTCACAAAGTATAACCCCACCTGGCACTGCTAAATCAGCCCCTATGCTTAGGGCATCCTGTTTAAGTATATTTGCCGCAGGACATTTTAGCTCTTTAATGAAAAAATAGAGTAACTCCATCTTTTGAGCCATAATCCCCACCCCGCCAGATTCCACGCCAAGGTTTTTAAGTGCAGTTTTTTTATCTGCTATAGTTCCAAGTTTATACACATACATAAAAACTCCTTTAAAGGGTGTTGTTGTAGTTATTTTATCGTTTTTTTCTTGCTAGTAGTTTCAACAGTAAAGTATTAAGTGCAAACTGTGGTGGTGAGCCCATATCTAAAGCGACATATATATTTGAAAATAAAGTCAAACTCTTCTCATCAAGATTAAACTTCTGGGATGCTATCGTCTCTTTGACTATACGCTCTACGATAATTGTCATGCTCTTTGCATCCGTACGTTTATGAGTTTGCACAAATTCATACACACTCTTCAAAGAAAGCTGTAGTACATCTAACCCTAACGCTTCTTCTTCACATTTTTCAGAAAGCACCGTGACGGGAAGACGTGATTTAATGGTAGCCAATACTGTAGATTTACTTTCAGTTACTAAAATAAACACTTTATTTTTAGGGGGTTCTTCTATCACTTTCAGTAGTTTATTTTGTACCAATGGAGTAAACGCTTTGTCTGCTAGTATGATAACCGTTATCTCATCACTGGCCATATAAGCTTTTTCTATCGCTGTTTTAGCATCACTCACAGAAAATGAGGCTTTTTCTGTGACTATTTTATGAAGATATATTGCACTAGGAATGCCATCATCCTTTTGCATCTTACTTGCTATAGCAGGAGTAATTATTTCTATGATACTTTCTGTAGTACGCAACTGTTCTAGCTCTTCAATAGTCTTACTCATTTGTGCTGTAATAATAACTTGATTAGTTAGCATCATGCGTCTAAATCTAGCTCCCCAAAAAGTGCTGATGAAAGTGTTTGATCAAAAAGTTTATAGAGTTGCAAAAGTTTGATATCTAACAAGGTATCAGAGGAACGCAAAGCGAATGCATTTTGTACTTCTTCATCTAACACCCATAAAAAACTGTTGTCAGACCTATATGCCATTTTTGTATAGGGATGATCTCCTTTACCTATATACCATATATAGTATCCATTAGGGTACGAAATATCTAACATGTCCTCTAGGAGTTGCAGGTCTGGTGTTGAATGTAGATGAGAAAGGTTGGGGAAACACTCTTCGAGTTGATAAAAAGGCAAGAGTGGTCTATTTTTACGTAAATCATTGACCGAACTTAAGATATATTTACCAAACCATTTACGTGCTTCGTCCGTAACAACCAAAACTGTTTTTCCCTCAATACTTTGAGAAACAGCAGACTTAACTAAAGGAGCCCACTCATAGCGGTACTCTTCCATCCATGAAAAACATGACTCTTCTTCACGTATGGTATCAAGTGTCCATTTGAGTAGCTGTTGCATTACTTGTCAAGCTCATAGGCTTTATGCAAGGCACGAATGGCTTCTTCGCCATGTGTTTCATCTACTATCATAGAAACTTTTATCTCAGAAGTAGATATCATTTGTATATTGATATTTTCCTTCGCCATGACTGTAAATGCAGCCGCCGCCACTCCAGTATGAGATTTCATCCCTACACCCACAACAGAGACCTTACAGACATGTTCATCAAAATCTACACCTTCAATGTCATGATCAAATGAAGCCATCAGTTTTTTTGCATTTTCATGCTCAGATTGAGGGACTGTAAATCCAAGATTAGTTGAGCCATCTGTGCCCATATTTTGGATAATCATATCTACATTTATGTTTTCATTTGCTAGCATCGTAAAAATTTCTGCTGCAATGCCTGGTCTATCTGAAACACCTCGTAGGCTTACTCTTGCTTGATTTTTGTCTAGCACTACACCCGATACCAATACTTCTTCCATATTTTCACTCTCCTGCGTTATCAATGTACCAATGTTATCTGAAAAACTACTTTTTGCATAGAGCTTTACATTGAGTTTTTTTGCCAGTTCTACCGAACGACTTTGCAATACTTTTGCCCCCAAAGAGGACAACTCTAGCATCTCATCATAAGAAATACTATCAAGCTTTTTTGCATTTGGCTCTATACGTGGGTCTGTGGTATAGATGCCATCCACATCTGAGTAAATCTCACATTGGTCTGCTTTTAACGCACCTGCAAGAGCTACAGCAGAGAGGTCAGACCCACCACGCCCAAGCGTAGTAATAGAACCATCTTTATCTACACCTTGAAACCCTGCTACGATGACTATCTTCCCTGCTTTAATCGCATTTTGCACTGCATGAGGGTTTATTGAAGTAATGCGTGCATAGGTATGCGTATTGTCTGTCACAATCCCTGCTCCACGTCCTGTCATAGCAACCGCATCATAACCACGAGCCTGCAAAGCAATAGAAAGAAGTGCGGCTGTCACACGTTCTCCAGATGAAAGTAACATATCCATCTCTTTTTTTGCAGGTTGTGAAGTAAAATGTTGTGCAAAACCTATGAGCTTATTGGTCTCTCCCGACATTGCTGAGACTACGACCACTATGTCATCGCCAGCCTCTCTTGCTTTTGCCACACGATTGGTAACGTTTTCTATACGCTCTACATCTCCAACAGATGTGCCACCATATTTATGTACAACTAACATTTAAATGAGTCCCTTGCTATATTAATAACGCTTTTTTGGCAAAAGCCAAACAAAGCTACGCTATCGCTGAGATTACTTCAGCAGTAGGCTCACGTGACTAGTCACGTTTCAATTCCATTATTATATCAAACCTTCTTTGATAAAATAATCAATAACTCTTCTGTATACTTTACGTTTAAAGTATGTTACTTTTTTGAATAATTCATCATACTCTACAAACGAATACTCTTCAAACTCTGGAATAGCATAGGCTTGTAAATCTATTTCTGCACCCTCTTTAAGGCGAACAAGAAAATACTTTTGTGTTTGTCCATCAAAAGCATACAGTTTTTTACTGTTTGTTTTTTTAGGAAAGTCATAAGAAATCCACTCTGGATATTCTCCTAATACTTCCACATTATCACAACCTATCTCTTCTAGTAATTCACGTCTCAATGCTTCTTTAGGTGTTTCACCTTCATCGATGCCCCCTTGGGGAAATTGCCACGCATTTTTTATATCAGATCTGTGTGCTACAAAAAACTCACACTTGCCTGGATATTTGGAAGAGAGTATAACGGCTGCAACGTTTGGACGATACGTCTTCTGTCTTTGCATAATGTCAACTCTTATAGTTAATTTTAAATAAAGTACTTCAACTGAAGTCACTTCTTTTTCTGATATTATTTTATCAAAAAGAGAATTACAAGGCGTTTAATTTGCTAGTATATATTCATATCCCCTATTGTGATTCAAAATGTCACTATTGTTCTTTTAATACCTATGTTGATAAATTTGACACACGTGAAGACTATATGCAAGCCTTACATGCACAACTCTCTTTTGAATTGGAGCGTTTCGCTGCAAAAGAAAAAAGTATAAAAACACTTTTCATAGGAGGAGGGACACCTTCTACGGTTAGCCCCGAACTTTATAAACCTATTTTTAAACTCATTTTCCCTTATTTGGAAGATGATGCAGAAATCACCACTGAAGCAAACCCAAACTCTGCCACAAAAGAATGGCTAGAAGGCATGAAAAACCTTGGAGTAAACCGCATCAGTTTTGGGGTGCAAAGTTTTAATGAAGACAAACTAAAAGCACTCAACCGAGCACACAATCCGCAGCAAGCAAAAGATGCCATACGCTATGCAAAAGACATAGGCATAAAACATCTCTCTTTGGATTTAATCTATAACTACAAAAATGACAGCAAAGCGTTACTCTTGCATGACATAGAGACTGCATTTGCTTTACCTATAGACCATATTTCAGCCTATGAACTGACTATCGAGGATGGTACAAAATTTTCTGCTACCCCAGAAGTACGTCAAGAAGATGAAAACCTTGCATTTTATGTCACAGAGCAAATAGAAAAAAGAGGCTTTAAGGCATATGAAATTTCAAACTTCGGAAGCCATCAAAGCCGACATAACAAAGGGTACTGGGAAATCGAAAACTACATAGGTGCTGGAGCTGGAGCTGTTGGATTTTTGGAAGACAGACGTTTTTACCCTCTAACCGATATAGAGGCATACATTAAAAACCCTTTAAAAGCTACAGAGGAAAAACTCACAAAAGACGAGTTGCAAACTGAAAAAATATTTCTAGGTTTACGTTCAACTGTTGGTATAGAAAAAAATATTCTATCCTCTACTATGCAACAAAAAGCCACCTTATTACATAAAGAAGGGAAATTACGTAGTGGCTCAACACGCTACTATAACGACAATTTCTTTCTAAGTGATGAACTTGCTCTATACATTTTAGGATAATCTGTTAAAATACATCAATTAATCTACAAGGTACACTTATGTTTGGAATCGGATTTACCGAATTGCTACTTATCTCTATCGTTGCCATATTGTTTTTGGGTCCAGATAAACTACCAGGGGCACTTGTTGAAATGGCTAAGTTCATCAAATCTGTCAAAAAAACCATAGGTGATGCTAAAAGCTCACTAGAAGAAGAGATGCAAATTGCTGACCTTAAAGAAGAGGCATTGGGCTACAAAAAACAGCTAAATGATGCTACATCAGAACTTAAAAGTTTTAAAAATCTTTCTTTCGATGATTTTGATGATGTCAGCTATGATGATGATGTTTCTACTGAGTCTTCTCAAGATTTTGCCAAGCAAGCCAAGCCTAAAACAGAAGTTTCTACCGATAAAAAGAGTACCACAGAGGATATAGATACACAAGTAGAGTCTAAAAATGAAACCGTGACATTTAAAAAACCAGAAAAAGAAATAACCAAAAAAGAAAAAATAGTGAAAAATGAACAAAAAAATACCAAAAGTGATAGCTAATGTTTGATGAGCTAAGACCCCACCTTGTTGAACTTAGGAAAAGACTGGGACTTTCTGTACTTTCTGTTTTTGTCATGTTTATCGTATCATTTATTTTTCATACACATGTATTGTCATGGATTACTGCTCCACTAAATGAAGCATTAACCCAAGTAGGTCTAGTCATAGAATCTAAAGGAAAAACCGAATGGAAGATTCAACAAGACGCTAACAAAACAGAAAAAATGCCAGACTTAAATACACAAAATTATGCAAAAGATTCCGCAGAGGACTATGCACAAAAAGCATCAATCTCCTCTGGCATTTTACATGACTCACTAAACAAAGCTTCTTCTATAGCAAGCACACAAAATAATAGTGAAATAGCTTCTCTTTTAAAAGAAGCTGCATTAGCAGCAAAAGAGACAGCCATTTCTACGCAGAAGCTTAGTACTCTACTTGGAGATGTCAATCAAAGCATAGATAATGCTTCAAAAAAAACATTTGAGGGCATGGTTACCACGCACCAAATCGGTGGGGTATTTTTTGTAGCACTTAAGGTTTCATTCTTTGCAGGAATTCTTGCTGCTTTACCTTTTATACTTTATCAATTTTGGCTCTTTATAGCCCCAGGACTCTACTCCAACGAAAAGAAAATGGTCATTCCTTTTGTTGTGGGTGGTTCTGTGATGTTTTTTGTGGGTGTAATGTTTGCGTATTACATTGTCACTCCATTTGGCTTTCAATTCCTTATTACTTTTGGTTCATTCCTTTATACGCCTCTTATCAACATAGAAGACTATGTAGGCTTTTTTACTAAAATCATGATGGGATTTGGTATCGCATTTGAGTTACCTGTCTTTGCTTACTTCTTAGCATTACTTGGGATGGTTACAGACAAAACACTTAAAGACTTTTTTCGTTATGCGGTACTTCTCATTTTTGTACTAGCAGCTCTACTTACACCACCAGACATACTTACACAGATACTGATGGCAGCACCCCTCATTATACTTTATGGTGTTTCTATCCTTATCGTAAAGGCGGTAAACCCCCATATAGAAGACGAAGATGATGAAGAAGAAGAGAATAAAGACACTAAAAAATAATGTCCTTAGACCTTCTGACTAAAAACTATGACTATATATTACCAAAAGAGTATATCGCTACAGTGCCTGTATACCCCAGAGACCATGCTAAACTTTTGGTATATAACCAAGAGACAGACACTATCATCCACACTACTTTTAAACATCTCCTTAGCCATGTACCAAAAGAATGTGATATCTTTTTAAATGACACACGTGTCATTAAGGCACGTATATTTGGGAAAAAAGAAGCTCAAGATATTAACGATAAAGGCTTCGTTCAAGGTGCTGGTAAAGTTGAACTTCTTTTCAACAAGCCTCTTGATGCGCACCATTACCTTGTGATGATACGTGGTAAAGTACACGTGGGGACTAAGCTACTTTTTGATGACGACCTTGTAGCAACAGTGACAGAATTAAACACAGACGGTTCACGTGTCGTTACCTTTACACATCACAACAATGAAATACGCTTTGAAGCCCTTGTACTTGTACTTGACAACATAGGGCATCTTCCACTCCCTCCTTATATGCAAAGAGAAGACAACAAAGAAGATGAAACAGACTACCAAACACTCTTTGCCAAAAATGCAGGAGCGGTTGCTGCCCCTACAGCATCTTTACATTTTACACCCGCACTCTTTGAAGCACTGCAAAAACGGCATAATACACAAAAAATAACCTTACATGTAGGTGCTGGTACATTTAAGCCTGTAGATGCAGAACATATACTTGACCACCCTATGCACTCTGAGTATTTTCACATACCTGAAGAGTCCGCCGCGATATTGACTTCTAACACAGCCATACTGGCTATAGGAACAACGGTAACTAGGACTATAGAATACTATGTACGCACAAAAAAAACACAAGGTGAATGCGACCTCTTTCTAAACCCTTCTAATCCACCCCAACGCGTCACACATCTACTCACAAACTTCCATTTACCAAAATCTACACTTATTATGCTAGTGTCAGCTTTTATAGGAAGAGAAAAAACGTTACACTTATACCAAGAAGCCATTAAGAAAAACTATAGATTTTTTTCTTATGGTGATGCCATGCTTATACTCTAAAAGGTTCTCAGATGAAACACAAAATATATTTTCTTTTACTACTTGTAGTGTTTAGCATATTTTTTTCAGCATGCTCACCAAAACCCTATGCGTACCCAAATTATGACATTATAAAACCAGAAAAGATTTGCGAAGCAAAACGAGATAATATTCAAATACTCTTAGCCTCACATATGGGTAAACCCTACGTATGGGCAGAAGAGGGGCCCGATGCTTTTGACTGTTCTGGACTTACCTATAGCATCTATGGCTCAATGGGCATAAATATCCCTAGAATTTCAAGAGAACAGGCAAAAATGGGAAAAACTGTCGCATTTAAAAACCTACACTACGGTGACCTTATCTTTTTTGGAAATACAAACAAACGCAGTCGTCGCATCAATCATGTTGGTATTTATTTAGGTGATGGTTGGTTTGCACATGCCTCGTCCAAAGATAGAAAAGTAACCATGAGTCACTTTAAAAAAGAACCAAAATATTTTAGACGTATCAAAATTTGCAAACGCTACTTAAGTGAGGATGAACGCAATAAATACATGAACTATGACGTGCCATTACAAAAGATGGACAGCACAACTACACGATATACAACCCCTTGGAAAACAGGTATGAGACTACCTAAAAAGGCCGTACCTAGCTAATATCTAACTATCTGCTAGGTACTTTTTAATTGAGCGATTCAACGTTTTAATCTCAAAACTATATTTCTCTTTATAGTTTCCTATCAAGTCATACTTTCTATAAAGTATGACTTGAAGTACTTCAGTCATAAGTGCATACATATCGTACGCCCCTATAGCACCACTTAGTCCTCTCATGTCAACACAAAGCATTTTTATCTGTTCGTAGCGATGCTCTTTAAGTAATGATTCAAAAACTGAACCACTCTGGCTATAGGCTTCATAAAATTCTTTTAAAACCTCTATATAAAGTGCTTCGCTCTTATTAGATCGATGTATGCCCTCTTTTATGTCTATCCCCTCATAGCTAAGTATTTCTCGTTCTTCTACTATCTCAGTTACCGATGCTACAATAGGGATATCTCCAATATAAATAGCCATGGCAGTGTAAAGCTTTCCAATATTTAATGGTTTAGCTAAAAAAGCATTAATTCCAGAATTAAACATTTTTTTGATTTCACTATCCAATACCAATGCTGTAAATGCAACGATAGGTAAGCTATCATACCTTTTATCTAGGCGTATCATTTGTGTGGCAGCATAACCATCCATAATTGGCATATTGATGTCCATAAGCACTAAATCAAATTTTATTTTTTCATCCTTCACCATATCGACTGCTTCTTGTCCATTATTGGCGATACTTATTTTCATTTTTGACAAATGTAATAAGTTTGTAAGTACCTTCTGATTAATCAAGTTATCTTCTACAATAAGTAAATTTTTTTCCTTAAAGTCTTGAAATCTCTCCCGTGTAATACCTCGTGTCTCCAAAATATGAGACTTTGTTGTCTTTACTCGTTCAGCCTCATCTTCTTCTAGGTCTACAGAAGCTTTTAAATCATACAAATTTACAATAAGTTCAAAAATACGTTCTTGATTTAGTGGCTTGTAGAGATAATTATCTATCACGTCATCTACAAAACTATTTTTGTCTGCTTTCAAAAGAGAATTTAACGCAATGACTTTTAGTGATTTTCCCATTTTTATTTTTTTTAGATACTCTACTAAACGTATGGTATATAAACTCTCATTTAATACAAGAATGTCAAAAGGTGTAATATTAGGGATATTGCGTCTAAACTCTGCTTGGGTAAGTACTGTGACCTCATGTTTAAAGTAGGCAAACATTTTTTTAATAGCAAGAGCCGCACTATAATTATCATCAACTATTAATACTTTCTTTTTTATAAGTGCCTTTTTAGGTAGACGATACATACGTTTATTTACCTTATCTATCACCTTAAATGGCAACACAAGCGTAAAGATACTCCCCTTACCAATGCTACTCTCTACAGAGAGTTTGCCTCCCATCATTTCCACAAGCTCATTAGATACAAAAAGTCCTAAGCCTACATAAGAGCCTAGGTCTTCATCATAGTAAGGTGTAAAAAGTTGTTCTTGTGTCTCTGTGCTTAGCCCTAGTCCTGTATCGGTGACTTTAAACTGCACTTCTATATTATCCCCATAGGTCTCAAACATAGTGATTTCAAGTTTAACCTCATCTAGTTTACTTTGATCCATCTGATACTCTAAAATACTCGCAAGGATTTGCCCAAGATGCAGAGAATCTCCCATAAGTTTACGCGGTATATTTTTATCAATATCAAAAATAAGTTCACTTTGACTTCCTGAAAATTTGCTACAAATAGTTCCAGATACTTCATTTAAAACGTTATTTATATTAAATTCTTCATGTGTAATATCTACTTTTTTAGATTTTAATCTTAAAAAATCAATAAGATCGTTGGTCACGTCCAATAATCTGTTTTCAACATTTGAGAACATTTCTTCTTTTTGTTCTAGTGTTGTTGCAGGTTCATTGAGTACTTTCCTGCTCTCGTCTAATGCTTGTTTGGCGATACTATGTATATTTTCACTCATCGTTGTTAAAAGAAGATTTTGATTTTTTTCCATCTCAATCTGCTTATCAAAAAGTGCTTTATGTAAATCTTGAAGTTTCTGTGATTGTTTAGATGACAAAAAAAGTATCAAAAGTCCCACAATAGCCAAGGCAATAAGCGCCAACCAAAGTGCGAAGTTATCTGACTCAGTAAACTCTCCTGCTTGAAGAAAACTTGTTATATATAATCCTAAAAACCCCATCTTAATTTTTTTAAAATGCATATTGTTTACCTTATATTTCTTAATAATGTCATTTCCCTAATGTACAATTCTATCTAAGGATTTTATTTTTTTACTTATTCTCACTATATATCTTACGACTATACTCACAATAGTTACACAAACTTTTCTTATCATGTCTTCATGAGAATGAGATATCTAACGATGGTTCATCTACATTATACGAAGGAATAGACAATGAAAAAACTACTTTTACCCTTACTACTTACCTTGGGATTAACAATAAACGGACATACTTCAACACAAAAGCAACATGCAAAAGCAATGTCTGAAACAAGCATTAAAAAAATGGATCGTAAGCTTACAAAACACAAAGCTCGTTCAAGAAACTTCAAGACCCCAAAAGAATTTAACCGTAAACAACATAGACACATGAATAAAACAAGCTCTAAACATATGAACTATCAAGGATACAACTACAATAATCAACGCTATAGAGATGACTATAGACCAACAAGACAACGTGCTTACCAACACAGTAAAAGAGGCTGGATACTTGCCTACCAATATGACAGAGCTTCTTTTTATGACAATGAAGGATATTTCTATGGATACTTCAATAGACATGGGTATTACTTTGAAGATGTATTTTATAGATATGACAGATATTATAGTTATAGAGATCGCATAAGAGGTCGTGGACTCTTTAACCGTCGCTACTTTATGCCCGTAAATGCTAGATACTACGGATTTGAAAGAGGTTTTGAAAGAAATCGTGAAAGAAACCGTGAAGGTGACTACAATAGAGACCCTAACAGATACTAGTTCTGCTATAATTTTACCATGAAATTAGCAAGCATAGATGTGGGACTCAAACGTATAGGTGTGGCGATTTGCCTAAGTAGCAACATCGCTATACCACAAAATGCGATACTGCGAAAAAACCGAAACCAAGCGGCACGTGATGTCAACATTTTTTTAGAAGAATGGGAAATAGAAAAACTCATCGTAGGTCTCCCTCTTGATGCAACAAACTCCGAAGAAATGGAGAGACGCATCAAACACTTTATCTCGCTACTTAAGCTTAGCATACCAGTAGCCTATCAAGATGAGCAAAGCTCAAGCATAGAAGCCAAAGAACTGACCCAAGGTGTGTTTAAACACAAAAAAGATGGCAAGATAGACTCTGTTGCTGCGAAAATAATTTTAGAGCGGTATCTTTCTAGCTAAGCTTATTTTCGTCTAAACTTTTTATAGAGTCCAAATAGTATTGGTCCATATTTAATAACTTTCCATATGACATTTTTCATCATCTTCCTTTTTATAATTTTTCTTTTAATTTCTGCATACGTCTATACGCCTTATCAATACTCTCAATTTTTACTTCACCTGTTTTAATCAAACTTTGGATAGTACTCACAAGTAGCCTCGTACTCTTTACTTGTTTTGGATCCATCTGATTTCCTATCAATAAGATATCGTTTCCTGCATTAATAGCAAGCCTTAATGTGTTTTTTAGACCATACTTTTTAGATATGGCACCCATTTGTAAATCATCAGTAATCACTACACCATGATATCCAAGCTTCCAACGTAACATTTTAGTGATAGTCGCATAAGATAAACTTGCAGGATATACAGCATCTAAATTTTTGTTAAAAACATGTGCCACCATGACAGTATCAGCCTTATCTTTGAGTAGACGGTAAGGCTCTAGCTCTATTTCTTTCCATAAGTTTGTAACATCCACAAACCCCTTATGGGTATCACCTACAGAAGAACCATGACCAGGGAAATGTTTAATCGAGGTTAAAACACCGTTACTATGCATCGCATCTATAAAGGTAGAGGCATATTTGGCTACCACTTTAGGGTCTTTACCAAAAGAGCGTCCTAAGCCATGTATAACATGATTTTTCATATTTATATCTAAATCTACTACTGGAGCTAAGTTGTAGTTAACGCCTACGGATGCAAGTTCTGCACTCATTTTTGTATAGGTATCTTTTATCTGAGATTGATCCATCTTCACGACATCTGAAGCTTTAGGAAATTTACCATAAAATCCATATTTATTTTTAAGGCGTTGTACACGACCACCCTCTTGGTCTACAGCTATAAGTAATTTACCATCATAACTGCAGGCCTGTAACTCTTGTGTAAGTTTTTTAAGTTGTACTTTTGTTGCAATGTTCTTAGGCTTACTCTTGTCTACAGGGTTTACATCAAAGAGTATCACCGAACCTAGATGATATTTTTTTATATCTTTGCATATTTGGCTATTTGATGTTGCGCTAACACCATAAAAACCTATCATAAGCATCTGACCTATTTTCTTATCTAAAGAAACATCCGCAACTAACAACGACAAACTAAAACTTCCCAACAGCAACAATCTTTTAAACATATCTACCTCTTAATTTTTAATTCAATTATACCTTCTGTTAGTAGTAGGTTAACCTTATGGGTCTATAATATTTTCATAAGAGCATCAGCTTAGATAAATTTAGTCTCCTTTTTATAAACTAAAATTATTTTTCATCATTTTCCCTCCCCCCTCCTTTTAAATATGATGATGCTCTTTAAAAACCCTAGATGATATAATTTTAAATTTTATTATTGTTCAGTTAACCTTATAAAGCTATACTCTTCTTACAAGAGCATCAAGAAGTATTAGTTCCTATGTCTCCCCTTTTTTTAAACCATAGAAAGCTAATACACAAATCATTTTTCTTCCCTTTTTCCCCTTTTGATGCTCTTTGGAAAAAATATTTAAATAAATTACACAATCTTTACATCTTCATAGTGTATAATTTACAAACTCAACAATACAAAGGTTCAACTTATGAGAAAATTACTTACGCTACTTCTTGTCTTTACATTTACTAACTTTACCCAAGCAGAAGAAAAGTCACTACCACAAATGCCCATGACAATGACCGACATTAAAGGAAAAACATACAATGTTAGAGGGACAGACCAAGGTCTCACCATAGAAGGACTTGAGGGAAAAGTAATCTTCTTAGAATTTTTTGGGCATAAATGTCCTCCATGTTTAGCTTCTATCCCACATCTCATCGATTTACAAAATAAACATAAAGATAAACTAGCCATTGTTGCCATTGAAGTACAAGGATACAACAACGAACAAACAGCTAGTTTTGCAAAATCCAAAGGCATAAACTACATCACTCTCTCTGAAGAGAAATCATCCTCGGTGGTAAGCTATATTCAACAAAGAGCCCAATGGAGAGGAAGCATTCCTTTCTTGGTTGCTTTAGATACAAACGGTGAAGTGCAGTTCGCACAAGCAGGTATGATCTCAGAAGCAGAGCTTGAAGATCTTGTTAATCAACTTTGGAAGCCAGAAAAAGAATCTGAAAAAGAAATTATAAAATAAGCTCTAGTTTAATCTCACGATACCCTCTTGTATCGTGATAACACCATCAAGTTCAGCCTCATAGACCCTTTCTCCAAATTTTTCAATACAAGCATCAAAGCTTGGTGACTTCTGACAAAAATAAAAAAAATCATCTTTTTCAATATGACTATCTGCTTCTATGCCAAACCTTGCAACAAAGCTTTCTATGTTATGTATCGCTACTGCTTCACCTTTATCTAGCAACATTGTAGTACCAGCACTTTCTCCTAGCCTATGTGGCAATACAAAAATAGCTTTACCCATCTTTTGTGCAAACTCTACAGAACGCATAGAGCCAGAATTTAGTGCAGCTTCTGTAACTATTAGCATATCACCCAATGCCACTACAACTTCATTTCGCACTACAAAACTCCATCCTGTTGCACGAAATCCGTCATTAAATTGGCTTATTACAAGCCCCTCATTTTCTATGGATTCTATAAGGTTTTTATTGATTACTGGATATCGTATATCTAAACCATTTGCTAGCACTGCAATAGTATTTGATGCACCTGCTCCCTCATGTGCTACGGCATCTACACCCATCGCCGCTCCACTGACTACACAGATACCTCTTTTTGCTAATGCACGAGAAAGTGCATACGTAAACTGTTTTGTATAATGAGAGGGTCGTCTAGTACCTACTATAGAAATCTTTGGACGCTTAAGCAATGCAAGGTCTCCCTTATAGAAGAGTTCCTTGGGATACTTTTTCATACTAGCTAATGCTGAGATAGTTTCAATCATACTTTGACTCATATGACTCCTTTGTTGTTAGAGATACCCCATAATAACAAAGAAGAAAATATTTTAGAAAAAATATGGCATATTGTCATACTATTGATGTAAAATAATGAACTAAACCAATCTCCAAACAAAATATGCCACCAAAGATAAGACGATAATGCCTATGATGTTTAGTTTAAACCCAATACTTGCCATCTGTTTAATACTAATGATTCGCGAAGACATAACAATGGCATTTGGGGGTGTAGCGATGGGTAGCATAAAGGCATAAGATGCAGCTACCGTTGCTACCATGAGTAGCATCATACCTTCTTGTTCTGGCATGGTTTTTGCAAACTCATAAAAGATAGGTATGGCTATAGAGGTGAGTGCTGTATTGCTAGTTACTTCTGTGGAAAAAGTAACAAATAGAGCTACAACTACAAACATCCAAAATAGTGGCAAGGTTGAGATAAAAGAGAGTTTTGTAGCAATGTCAGCCGCTAGTCCTGTAGAAGAAAATGCCGCAGCGATGCTAAACCCTGCACCAAATAAGAAAATAATCTCATAAGGCATATTTCGTGTGTCTTCCCATGTCAAAAATCCTATTTTAGGGACAAACATCAGAAGTCCAAATCCTAAAAGAAGCAATTTTTCATCTACTGCCACAGAAAAAGATTGCTTCATAAAGGTATTGGCTATTAAAACTGTGGCTAAAAGTACGATGATACCGTAGAGTCTTTTTTGAGATGATGTTAGTTTTGGCACAGCATGACTTACATCTTCCACGCATTCATTTAACACACCCATAGAGAGTACATAAGGGATGATGAGCAACATCAATCCCACCACAGGAAACATATACATAACCCATTCGCCAAAAGCAAGTGTAGGAAACTGATGCTCTTCTAAAAACCCCAGTAAAATTAAGTTTGGTGCAGTACCTATAGGTGTAAGTATCCCCCCTACACTTGCACCATATGCAGTGGCAAGTAAAAAACGTACTTTGAGCTTTATATTTTCACTTAAAAAAAGAGCTATTGGCATAAGCATGAGAGTAATAGTAGTGTTAGAGAGAATGGAGCTAAGTAGTGCAGAAGTAATTGCTAGGGCATAAATTATACCTCTTGCAGTCTTTGGAAAAAAACTTAATAGCCTTGCTGAAAAGTATTTATGTAGTCCTATTTTTTCAATGGCAATGGCCATCATAAAGCCACCTAAAAAAAGAAAAATAATAGACTTTGAGTAGTTAGAAGTGACTGCTTGTGTATCTAGTATCCCAAAGACAGGAAAAAGTAAAATAGGTAGCATAGATACAGCACCCAAAGGCATGGCTTCGTTTGTCCAAAGTGTTACTAAAAATGAAACCAAACCTATGAGTAGTGCATGCTGAGCAGAAAACACTAAAAGTGCCACCCCTCCAAATATAAGTCCTATAATAATTGCAATAAAAATCCCTTTCATCTACTTCCTTTTCATTATTTCATCAACGTATACTAGCTCAACATCTTTTAAAATCTCGTTAGCTGTACCCAAGGCTTTCATAGTTACCTTATATGGATGCCCAATGGCAATAGCATATCCTCTTTTTTTGGCAATTTTGACTGCTTTTTTAAGTTGATTATGGATATAAGAAATGTCCTGTACATTGTCTATAAATATATCTCTTGATATATACATATCACCAAAAGTGCCTGCAATTTTACCTACTTTAGAGTTGCCAACTGTTCTACTGTCTATAAAAATAAACCCTTCCTTTCGTAAAGCACGATAGAGCTTTTTCATGGCACTTTCATTTCCTGTAAAAACAGAGCCTGTATGGTTATTAACATAACGTATATTAGGAAAAAGTCTACGTAACTCCCTAACTCTTGCTTCTATCTGAGTGTTCGTAAAATGGGTAAATAGCGTTTTATAGTGTGTATTGAACTGTGTATTGCTTGACTCCATCGGTAGATGTATCATGGCATGCTTTAATCCTCTAGCCAAATGATGAGAAGTCATAGAAAGTTCTGAGGGTGGGAAAATAGCTGCTGTCATCTTTAAACCTGTAGCCTTCATAGCATTTATCTGGCTCTTCTTAGACACATCATCTATGATGATTACTAGTTTTGCTTTGCCTGAACTCTTTATAAGAGTTTTTTTTACTTTGTCTTCTATTTTAGGCTTAGTTTTCACTACAATATGTTTCTTTGCAAGCTTATCTATTTTTAGTTTTGACAAATCTTCTACTAGGGTCTTTGTCCTATACTCTCCCTTAATCTCCCCACTTTTTACTAATGCTGATATTGCATCACTATTTTTACCTAGGTAGTACCCAAGCACTATAAAAACAAACATCAAAAATACTGCTAAAACAATAAAGATATTTCTCTTAGTATGAGTCTTTTTTTTACCTTTAGATTTTTTAGGTTTTACTGTACTTTTTTTACGCGTAGCTTTCTTTTTTATAGAAGTTTTAGATTTATTTTTACTAGGTTGAAGAGCCATATTTTCACTCGTTTTAGATTTTAAACATTATAGCGTGAGAAGTAAAAAGTAAGGGGTATTTTGTCTACCCCTCTAAATAAGACTACTTAACCATTTCCCCAAGCATCCAAATCTGTTTTTCTAAAAGAGCTACGTTATCATCAGCAAAAGTAGCTGTTGTTTTGTCATTTGCCCCTTCTGCTGTATCATCATAGAGTACAGACATCGTGTTGTAAATCTCTTCTGTTTGAAGGTGTACAGGATGAAAATCCATACCTTCAACATTCCAGTGATAGTTGTGTATTTTTATAAATAACGCATGTGCATCTGCTTGTATTTATTTTAATTGTTTTACTACTTTAGACATCTTATTTCCTTTATTTAAATATGGTTTTTATTTTGGAGGTGACAGTTGCTACTGCGGTCATCAATTTTCCAAATACTTTTGATCGATTTGTATCAACGCCTTGTGCCATTAAATATTTTACTATATTTTTATGACCAAACATACTTGCATAAATTATAGCATTTTTATCTATGCTTGCCCCACTTTCAACTAAAAGTTTTACCATAAGTATATTTCCTTTAAAACAAACACCTTCAAGTGGTGTTTGTCCTCTTTGGTTTTTTTGGTCAATTGTTGCACCTCTTATTATAAGCATACTTACCGTGTCAATCCAGCCATTATAGGCAGCCAACATAAGTAGTGTATCATCTTTATGTGTACAAAGATTTACAGGCATTCCATGCACAATCATTTTTTCCAATTCTACCGTATGTCCTTCTCTTGCATAGTCAAGTGCATAAGATTGAAGTTGGGCATATCTATTTTCTTCTATGGCTGTGGTTTCTATTCTACTCATACTTGACTCCTTTTTTACTCTGTATTTATTTAGCCAATGCTACTCTTACACCCTCAGCATACTCTGAACTCACTTGCTCAAAAAGGGCTATTTGTTTATCTATAATATCTGAAGGGACTCCGTCCATTGCTGCCACAATATTTGAGTAAAGCTGCTCTTTTTGACTCTCATCCATTAAGTCTAGTAAATCTCTTGTTTGATAAAAGTGGTCATTGTCCAAAGCTCTATCATATCTAGCAGCATCTCCATCAAGGGCTAAAGGTGGCTCTAAATACTTAGCATCTTCTTTCGCACCACCAAAACTATTTGGCTCATAAATAAGCCCTGCTTTTTCATCTATATCTCCAAAACTCATTGGACCATCTTTATGATAGGTATTAACCTCATTCAAAGGTCTATTGATAGGCAATGCTTCATAGTGTGTGCCTACTCTATATCTTTGAGCATCAGGATATGCAAATCCTCTTGCTTGAAGCATCTTGTCAGGTGAAAGTCCTATGCCTGGTACTGTATTTGATGGAGAAAAGGATGCCTGTTCTACTTCGTTGAAGTAGTTATTTGGGTTTCTATTTAGCTCAAACGTTCCTACCTCTATCAACGGATACTCTTTTTTCGACCATACTTTGGTTAAATCAAATGGATTGTCTCTATGGTTTCTCGCCTGTTCTTCTGTCATAACTTGGATTTTAAAATCCCATTTTGGAAAATTTTTATTTTCTATGGCATCGTACAAATCTTTTTGTGAACTCTCTCTGTCTTTTGCTATAACCCTATTGCCTTCTTCATTGGTCATATTTGCAATGCCTTGTTGTGTAACAAAGTGGAATTTTACCCAAGTTCTTACATTGTCTTTATTGATAAAACTATAAGTATGTGAACCAAAACCATGCATGTGTCTATAGTCTGTTGGCAATCCACGATCTGAGAATAGTATCGTCACTTGATGCATGGACTCTGGCGTCAATGACCAAAAATCCCACATGGCAGTTGGGCTTCTCATATTTGTTCGTGGGTCTCTTTTTTGAGTGTGTGCAAAGTCTGGAAACTTATAGGGATCTGCTACAAAAAATATGGGTGTGTTGTTACCCACCAAATCCCAGTTTCCCTCTTGTGTATAAAACTTTAAAGCAAAACCCCTTACGTCTCTCTCTGCGTCCGCTGCACCTCTCTCACCTGCAACGGTAGAAAACCTAATAAACAGAGGTGTCTCTTTTCCAACTTTAGAAAAGATATCAGCTTTAGTATACTCAGTGATATCATTGCTAATCGTCAAGGTACCATGAGCACCTGAACCTTTGGCATGCATGGTTCTTTCAGGTATTCTCTCTCTATTTTGATGTGCAAGTTTCTCTATAAGATAGTAATCTTGCATCAAAAGAGGACCTCTCTCTCCTGCGGTTAAAGCATCTTGATGACTTCCAACAGGCTCTCCTGCTGTTGTTGTGATTGTTTTCATGATAACTCCTTCAAAGTTAAAGATAGAGATAATTTTTATCCTTTGTTATTATCCCATACTTAAACTTAGACGATAATTATTTTCTTCTAATAATTTTAGTTATTTATTTATGCATGTGTAAATTATACATCATTTGTAGTGTAAAAATTATGATTGACGAAAGTTTAGTTTAATCAGCTAAGCATGCTAATATTTTTGTTGAGTTGTGTTTATTATGAGTTTGAGTAAAGGAGGCTACAAGTCGTAGCTAACTGCACTCATCTCATAAAGATGAATGCAAGTCGATGAAGGGACGGAGTATCTCTTGAGGGTATTAATTTTCGTCCTGATTAACTATTTTACCAGCAGATATCCACGGCATCATCTCTCTAAGAGAATTACCCGTTTTAGTGATAAGTTTTTCTTTATCATTCGCACGTTCCGCGTTCATACGAGGGTAACCTGATTGACCTTCTAAGATGAAATCTTTAGCAAATCTACCATCTTGAATTTCTGTCAAGATGTCTTTCATCGCTTGTTTTGACTCAGCGTTTATGACGCGTTTACCTGAAACATAGTCACCATACTCAGCTGTATTGGAGATGGAATATCTCATGTCAGCAATCCCACCTTCAAACATAAGGTCAACGATGAGTTTAA